>NZ_JBEZKL010000158.1:0-16334 GCF_040704695.1 Streptomyces sp. NPDC048411 | reverse complement strand
GTCCCTCCCCGACGCTCTTCCGATCTCACCGACCACCGCTGCGCCCGCGCTTCGCGCGGACGACGGGGAACTCAGAACAGGCCCTAGAGCGGTTCGTACTCGTCGACGTCGTCGGCATCGCCCTCGCTCCGGGTGGTGGGAGCGTCTGCCGGCTCGGCCGGCGGTCCTGCCGGTAATGGTTCGTCGTTCGCCCGGCGTGTCGGCACGGCTGGGTCACCTGCCGGCTGGGGTACAGACGGTTCTGCGGGCACCATGGCAACGAGTGTGCAACCGAGCCCGGTTGCGGCTCGATTGGTCGGATGCGGGATTTAAAGCCGTCGCTCGCTCACACGTATTTCTTCGCGTCCGGGCGAGGACGTTGGAATTTTCTCGTCGCCCGTCGGCGGTTGCCCCTACTCACCGACGAGACCCAACTCCACGACCTTGAGCGCGAGTACGGTACGCGACGTCACACACAGTTTGCGCATGGCTGACTTCAACTGGCTGGCCACGGTCTGTGTCGACACCCCCAGCGCCTCGGCGATCTGACGGTTCGTCCGACCGCCGACCAGCAGACGAGCCACCTCCAGCTCGCGCGGGGAGAGCCGGTTGCCGTAGCCGGGGCGGCCCCGACCCCGCGCCACCCGGGTGTCCCGCCCTCGCTCGTTCAGGGTCTCTGCCACCCGGTCGGCGTCGTTGTGGGCGCCGAGGTCCGTCAACGCCCGCGAGACGTCGGACAGGATCAGCAGGCCGGCCTCGTGCGGGTCGGCGGCGAGCAGGCAACGGGCGTGACGCTCCCGAGCGAGCAGGGCGTCGTACGGGCGAGGCAGCGCCTGCCATGCGTCGGCCGCCCGGGCGAACAACCCTGCGGCGTCGGTGAGTCGGCCGTCGGCTTCGGCCAGCATGGCGCGGCACAGCACCAAGGATGCCTGCGGCGCCGGAGCGTCCTTGCCGCCCAAGGCCCGTTCGAACGTGGTCACCAGGTCGGCGGCGTGGCCGAGCCGGCCGGCGGCCACCAGGGTCGCGACGCGTACCGGCGCGACCTCGACGGCCCGGGACCAGATTCCCGTGCCGACGCTTATCTCGGCCGGTTCCTCCGTGAGGCGGAGTGCCTCGTCGATGTTGCCGTCGCGCAGACACAGTTGGGCCAGCGCGGCCGCGGCCTCGATACGTTGCTGGTCGTCCTGCGCGGCGAAACGTAGACGCTCCGCGGCCTCTGCCCGGTCTCCGGCGGCAGCTTGGAGCAAGCCCGCCACGAGGGCCGCCTCGCACCGGTCCTTCAGCGGCACCCCGTCCTCGTCGTCGATCAGCCGGGCCGCTCTCTCGGCAAGTCCCGCCCAGGCGCCGGTGAACCAGTCGAGGTGGGCCCGGCTCGAGGCGATGGGCCCAAGGTAGTCCCGGAGCTCGTTGCGTTCGGCGAGTGCCTGGGCCTTGGCCAGTCGTGCGCCGGCCTCATCGCTCCGTCCCCACCGCATCGCCGCATCGCCGACATTCCTGTGGCCTATCGCGAGCGTCGCCGCCTCTCGCGGATCGGCGGTGTCGTCCGGGATCCGCCGGGCCTCCGTCCACCCGGCCACCTCACCGAGCAGCAGCAGCGCGAAGGCGCGTTCCTGCACCAGACGCAGCCGCTCGTGGGGAGGGATCGACGGCGCCACCGCGGGTGCCTCGCCCAGCCACCGCAGATGCTCCGACACGGGCTGCGCGTTCCCGAGGGGCAGGGCGAGGAGGGTTCGGGCTCGTGCAGCCTCCAGCGAGTCCGGCGCGAGGTCGGGCACCGCTCTCAATATCTCGTGCCGACCCGCCTCGATGACACCCGCCACCATGAGCACCCGGCCGATCTGGAATCGGACTGGTGCCTGCTGTTGCGGCGTCAGAGCCTGGGTCCGGAGGGCCGACTGCAGCGATTCAATGATCGTCGAGTACGGGTCGGAGCCGGGCAGCGCCTGAAACTGGATCTTCATCGCCAGCCGTACCAGCGGCTCCACCGGCAGAGCGACGGTGGTGACCAGGTTGTGCAGCAGCAGTGCCGCGGTGGCCACGTCACCGGTCTGCATGGAGAGGTCGGCCGCCTGCTCGGTGTACCGGCACGATGCCTCGACATCGCCGGCCAGCCGGAAGTGCCGGGCCAGCTGCGCCACCGGCGACAACGGCGAATTCTCCAACGCCCGGCCGGCGCGCACATGCAGGGCACGCCGTTCCTGGGCCGGAATGGCCTCGTACACGGCTTGACGCGCCAGGGCGTGGTGGAACGACCAATGCCCACGTTCGTCCTCACGCAGCAGACCGCACCCCAGCGCACCGGCCGCCGGCTCCGCGAACCGGTCCTCGGACAGACCGGTCACCGCTTTCAGGGTCACGTGGTCGGCCGGAGCGGAGAGCACCGACACGGCGTACAGGACTGCCTGGATATCGGGCGGTAGCCGCCCCACGCGTTCCAGCATGGCGTCGCGGATCGTGGGCGGCACCTCGATGCGGTCCAGCCGGCGGCGCGCCCAACCGCCGCCCTGACGGATCAGGTCGGCCCGGTCATGCATCAACCGCACCAACTCCTCGACCGCCAGCGGTATGCCTTCCGTTCGTGTGTGCAGGAAGGCCGCGAACTCGGTCGACAGAGGCTCGTCGGCCAGCATCGAGGAGACGATCGCGGCGGTTTCGCCGATCCCCAGCGGCTTCAGTGCCAGCCTGACCAGGTGTGCGTCGGCGGGCAGCCGTGAGGACAGCCTCAACAGCAGTGAATCGGGGGGCACCTCCTTCCGCCGGTACGTCACCACCACGCTCACCGGCTGGGGTCGGCGCGAGACCAGGAACAGCAGGAACTCCAGAGTCGCCTCGTCCGCCCAGTGCACGTCCTCAAGTGCCAGCACCGCCACGTCGAGTCGGTTGAGCACCTCGACGAACGCGTGGAACAGCTGGTGCCGGGCGGCGGTCGCGTCTTCCAGCGGCTCCGGCGCCGGCGGCAGGTCGGCGGCCCACTCGGGAAACAGCGGCCGCAGCGCGCCGCACAGCCCGCTCAGCCCCAGCCCGGAGACGCTGCCGACGCCGTCGCGCACCGCGTCCACGACCGCGCCGAGCGTGTACGGCACGCGCAGCTCCGGGCAGGTGCCGACCAGGACGCGACGGCCACGCTCGCCCGGGGACACCAGGAACTCCCGCAACAGCCGGGTCTTGCCGATGCCCGCCTCACCGTCGATCAGGACCACGGCGGGCGCTTGCCCGAGCGCCTCGCCGAGCACGGCAACCTCCCGGTCCCGCCCGACGAACCGCGGCACGGAAAGTGCTGGAAGTCGACCGGCATCGGTGTTGGCCCGTCTCACCAGCGCACGCCTCCCTCAGCCGATCACCCGGTTCGTTCACCCTGCCCCGAGCACGTGCGGGAGCGGGGAGTGTGACGACGGCCGGTGCCGCACATGGCAACAGGGCGCCGTCGCAGCGTGCAAAGTGAACGCTGTACCTCGGACACGTGTCCAGATACTCTGCTGGCGGGTTTGGACGGATGACCAACCGCGCCACAGATGTCATGTGCCGATAGACGGAGGTGCGCATACGTGTTCACGGCCCTGGGCATAGCCGAATACGATGAGCAGGTCTATCGGCGCTGTGTGGACCACGGTCGGGTGACCGTCGCGGACATAGCCGCCTCCCTGAGGGCGTCGGAGCACCACGTCCTGCAGTGCCTGACCCGTCTGAAAGACCTCGGGCTCCTGTATGTCACCGGCCGAGGCCACTACCGGGCGACGGACCCGCAGACCGCACTGCTGCCCCTGCTGGCCAGACGTCAGTGGGAGGCGGAGACCGCGCTGGCCTCGGCGCGCACGGAGATCGACCGGATCGCCGAGCGTCACCGGGCGGGCCGGCTGCGCTCCGATCCGGACAATCTGGTGGAGGTCCTGTCGGACCGTGAGCTGATCCTGGAACGGATCGAGGAGATCGGCGCCTGTGTGACCAGCCACGTCTGGGCCCTGGACCGACCTCCTTACGTGGACCGCCCGTACGGCCGGCACCACAGCGACGAGGACGAGCTGGGCATCACCACGCAGTGGCTCCGGCGGGGCATCGACGTGAGGTCGATCTACTGCCCGCAGTCCATGGAACGGCCCGGGCGGTTCGCGACACTGCTCCGGCTCGCCGAACTGGGCGAGCGGTCGAGGATGTTGCCGTCCTTGCCGTTCAAACTCCATATCGTCGACAAACGGATCGCTCTGGTTCCCCTGTCCGGACCGGCCTACGACGACCTCGTCGTCATCCATCGCTCCGCTGTACTCGACGCCCTGATGGAGCTCTACAAGGCCTACTGGGCCCGCGCCGAGCCACTCACCGGACCGGCGCCCGCCGGGGACGACTGTCTCGACGCGGACGATGTCGTCCTGCTCGGCATGCTCAACGCCGGGCTGAAGGACCAGGCCATCGCCCACCAGCTCGGGTGCAGCACCCGCACCGCCACCCGGCGCGTCGCCGCCGTCCTGGCCAAGCTGGGCGCCGACACACGCTTTCAGGCGGGCGTCCGGGCAGCCGCCCGCGGACTGATCTGACCGACCACGCGCCCGGCACGGCCCTGGCTCCAGCGGTCCTGATCGCCGGCTGGCGGAGGCCGCCTCTGTGGACGCCGAGGCGATCGGCGCGCTCAGCAGCGCCTCGGCCCTGCGATGGTCCGCCGCGCCGGGCGGGGTGTGGCCGTGTGTGCCACAGCGGCTGACCTTCCGTGCCGGTGCGACCGCCGGCCACACGCCCGGTCAACCGTGCCACCGGCCACCGCGAAGGGGGCCATGTTCTTTCCCAGGCAGAAACCTGTCTCTTTTGCGGGTGGAGTGGATGGCGGAGTGTGGATGTGTACCCGGAAGGGCGCGGGCCCCCAGGGGGTCCGACGGCCGGGGGCAAGCCGAAACACCCGTCACCGTTTTGCAGGGAGAGTTGTTCTCATGGCCAGGACCAGCGTCACGTTCGACAGTGCCGGCATCGCGATCGCCGCTCACCTCTACGTTCCCGGCACCGCGGCGTCGGGTCCGCGTCCGGCGCTGGTGGTCGGCCACCCCGGTACCGGCGTGAAGGAGCAGACCTCCGGCACCTACGCACAGCTGATGGCCGAGCGCGGCTTCGTCACGCTCGCCTTCGACGCCGCCTGCCAGGGCGAGTCCGGCGGCCTGCCCCGCGGTCTGGAGGACCCCGCCCAGCGGGTGGAGGACTTCAAGGCCGCCGTGTCCTACCTCACCACCCGCACCGAGGTCGACGCGGACCGCATCGGTCTGCTGGGCATCTGCGCCTCCGGCGGCTACTCGCTGGCCGCGACCGGCGGTGACCACCGGGTCAGGGCCGTGGCCACCGTGTGCACCGCCGAACCCGCCCGCCAGTTCCGCCTCGGCGCCGACGGCACCCAGGACCCGGCCGTCTTCCAGAGCCTCCTGGACGCCGCCGCCCAGGCCCGCACCACCGCCGCCCGCGGCGAGGACCCCGGCGTCATGACCATGTTCCCCGCCACCGCCGAACAGGCCGGCGCCCTGGGCGGTCGGCACGGCATCGAGGGCTTCGAGTACTACTGCACCCCCCGCGGCGAGCACGAACGCTCCGCGAAGTTCCTGGCCTGGGAGAGCATCGACAAGATGGCCTCCAGCGACGTCTTCCACGCCGTCCCGCTGATCGGCCCCCGCCCGATCCTGCAGATCATCGGCGAACGCGCCGTCACCGCCTGGATGGCCATCGAGGCCCACCAGCGCGCCACCGGCCCCAAGGAACTCCACTGGATCAAGGGCGCCAGCCACGTCGACCTCTACGACAAGCGCGAATACATCGACCCCGCCGTCGACAAGCTCACCGACTTCTTCACCACCAACCTGGACGGCGCGGTGACCCCGGTCTGACCCCGGCCCCGTCGACCCCCTTGCTTTAATGGCCGTTCCAGAACGGAGGCCCATGGGGGGTGGGGATGGACAGAACGGAGTTCGGCAGGCTGTTGCGTGAGGCGCGGCAGCGATCACTGCTGACACTGGAGAGTCTCGCCGAGGCGTCCGGGGTGAGTGTGCGTGCCATCAGCGACATGGAGCGAGGGCAGAGCCTGCCGCGGCAGGCGACGCTGAGCGAGCTGATGGACGCCCTGGAGCTGGACGAGGACGAGCGCCGACGGTTCGTCGAGGCGTCGACGCGCCGCACGGGGCAGTCGACGAGGCAGGTTCCACGGCAGTTGCCGCCCGACCTCGCGACGTTCCGCGGCCGCGAGGAGGCCTTGGCACACGTGCACGGACTCACCTCACACGTCGCCGGACGCGGAGGACATGTCGTCGTCTCCGCGATCGGCGGCATGGCGGGGGTCGGCAAGACGACGCTGGCGGTGCACTGGGCCCACCAGGTGGCGGACCGGTTCCCGGACGGCCAGCTGTATGTGAACCTGCGCGGCTTCGAGGACACCGGACGGCCGCTCGATCCCGCGGAGGCCCTCGCCGGGTTTCTCGACGCGCTCGGCGTGCCCAGTTCCTCGGTGCCGCGCGGTACCGAGGAGCGCAGCGCGCTGTTCCGGGAGCGTACGGCGTCCCGGCAGCTGATCGTCGTACTCGACAACGCTCGCGACGAAGAGCAGGTCAGGCCGTTGCTGTCGGCGTCGGCGGGGTGTCTGACCATCGTCACCTCGCGCAGTCAGCTGTCCGGTCTGGCCGTGACCGAGGGCGCCTCGCTGGTCGGTCTGGACACGTGGACGCGCGAGGAGGCGCTGGCGGCACTGGCCGCGCGGATCGGTGAGGAGCGGTGCCGGGCGGAGCCGGAGGCGGCATCGGAGCTGGTGGAGCTGTGCGGGTTCCTGCCGCTGGCGGTCGCGATCGTCGGTGCCCAGTTGAACGTGTCGCCGCAGGTCCCGCTGGGGCTGGGAGTGCGCGAGCTGCGTGAGGCCCGGCCTCGGCTGGACGCCCTGTCGGCCGGTGACCGGCGGGTCGACGTCCGTGCCGTGTTCTCCTGGTCGTACCGGGCTCTGACGCCGGAGACGGCGCGGTTCTTCCGGTGTCTGGCCCTGCATCCGGGGCCGTCGGTGTCGGCGGAGGCCGCCGCCTCGCTCGCGGGGGCCGGGACGGCGGCGGCTCGGCGGCAGCTGCGCGAGCTGACCTCGGCGAACCTGCTGTCGCGGGACTCGGAGGGCCGGTACGTGCTGCACGACCTGGTGCGGGTCTACGGCGCCGAGCTCGTCGAGCAGGAGCAGGACGACCGTCTGGGCGCCGAGACGCGTCTGCTGGACTACCTGCGCCACAACGCCCACATGGCCAACCGGTTGCTGGGGCGCGCCAGTTCCGAGTATGCCGAGCCGCCGGCCGAGGGGGTGGTGCACGTCGTCATGGACACCCGTGAGGAGGCGCTGGGCTGGTTCCGGCAGGAGGAGTCGACGGTCGCGGCGGCGCTGCGCTCCATGGATGACCCGCGGTTGCTGCGTTTCCGTATGAACCTCACGCAGGACTGGGTGAGTTACTACTCGGTCACGGGCCGCTGGACGGAGGAGATCGAGACCAAACGGATCGGCCTGGACGCCGCTCTGCTGCTGGACGAGCCGATCGCCATCGCGCGGAACTCCGCGGATCTCGCCCGTGCGCTGGCGGAGACGGGCCGGCTCGACGAGGCCGACCGGCAGGTCGAGTTGCTGCTCGGGCTACTGCACCGGCTCGGTCCGGCGGAGCGGGCGGCCACCGAGCGGAGCGTCGGCTGGGTGCGCGGTCGTCAGAAGCGCCACACCCAGGCCCTGCACCATGCCCGCAGGGCCCTGGAGATCTACCGCACGCTGGGGGACGACGGAGCGACGGCCCGCGAGCTGAACGCGGTGGCGTGGTATCTCGCCCTGCTCGGCGGGTACGAGGAGGCGATCACGCTGTGCGAGGAGGCGATCCCCCTGTTGCAGCGGTGCGGCAACCTCCGTATCGAGGCGGCCGCTTGGGACAGCATGGGCTACGCCCGGCAGCGTCTCGGCGATCTCGATGGAGCGATGGCGGACTACCGGGAGTCGTTGCGGCTCTACGGAGACGCCTTTGACGGCTACAACCAGGCCGAGGTGCTCGACCACCTCGCGACGGCGCAACGGGAGCGGGGGGACCGTACCGGGGCGCGGGCGAGCTGGCTGCGCGCGGCCGACCTGCTGAGCGCCGTCCACAGTCCGCGCGCGGCGCGGATGCGGGCCAACGCGCGTGCTCTGGACTTTCCCGCGGCCCCCTCCGGGCAGGTCTAACGCGGCCCTCTTCGACGCGCTGCGCCCACGTGGTACCGGCCCGCGCCCGCGCCGAGCCCTGCCCGCCCCGAAAGGAACACCGTCGCGCGCCCGCTGCCCGGGGGTGCTCCCCCGCGCGGGGGCAAGCTGCATGCGAACTGCCTGGTTTCGCGGGCACCGCTCCAGTGGGATGGGAGCAGGCACGGAAGCGCTCCCTGAACCGGTGGGGTCGTTCGCCGCGGAACGGGAGTTCACGTGCAGCTGCATGTTGGTCCTCGGGCTGTTGCCGTCAATGTCGTCGAGGCCAACCGCACAGGACATGGCCGAGCATGCCCCTGCCCGGATCGACATGGAAGCCGGTTCGGCTGCGGACAGGACCGAGGCGACCGGTGTCCAGGTGTTTGCAGTCGATCGACTCATGCCTCGGGCCGGCCGTACCGTCACAGTCAGGTCCGTGCGTTGTTCTCCCGCCCCATGGCACCCCGGCCGACGCCGCACCCCGACCACCGTCCTCGTACATGTTCGAGGATTCCGCCGACGAAAGGATCCCGGTGTGGCGCGCCCTCGTGAGTTCGACACCGACACGGCAGTGGAGCAGGCCATGAGCCTGTTCCGGACCCAGGGCTACCACGCCGCGTCGATGCCGCGGCTGACGGCGCTGCTGGGGATCGGCAGCGGCAGCCTGTACGCGGCGTTCGGTTCGAAGGACGGCCTCTACGCCCGGGCCCTGAAACGCTACTGCGACGGTCTGGTCGAGTTGCTCGACCGGGAGCTGCGGGCCGGCGCCGACATCCGTACGGCCTTGCGGGGATTGCTGCTCGCGATGGTCACGGCCGACACGGCGGCCCCGGAGCGTGGCTGTCTGCTGGTCAACGCGACCATCGAACGCGCGGCCCACGAAGGCACGGTGGAGCAGGTGCGTACGGCCATGACCGCCGTGGAGTCGGTGCTGACCGAGGCGCTGGAGCGCGCCCGGGTACGGGGTGAGCTGGGCGGCGAGCGCAGCCCGGTGGAACTGGCCCGCTTTTTGACCACGTTCGTCCAGGGCGTTCACGTCATGGGCCAGGCGCGCGCCGACCGGGCGTTCCTGGAGTCCGCCGTCGCCGGGGCGCTGAGGGCGCTGGACTGAGACACCGCGCCATCCAGGTTTTTCCGGGCCGCAGTCAAACGACTGATCCGCAGCACGTCGGCGGCTCAGACAATGAGAACGCTGGCAACCATCCGGAAAGGAACCGCACACCTATGACGATCATCAAGAGCCCACTGCCGGACAAGGAGCGCGAGATCGCGGGGAGCGCCCTCCAGGCGACCCTGGTCGACCTGCTCGACCTGTCCCTCGTGGCCAAGCAGGCGCACTGGAACCTGTACGGGCCGCGTTTCCGCTCCATCCACCTCCAGCTCGACGAGGTCGTCACCACCGCGCGCGACTACGCCGACACGGTGGCCGAGCGCGCCGCGGCGCTGGGGGTCAGCCCGGACGGGCGGGCCGTCACCATCGCCGGGACCAGCGGGGTGCCCGACTTCGCGCCGGGCTGGACGAAGGACGTCGACGCCGTCGAGGCCCTGGTGCGGACGCTCTCCGCAGTCATCGGGCGGGTGCGGGAGCGCATCGAGGAGACCGGCCCGGCGGACGCCGTGACACAGGACCTGCTGATCGGCCTGACCGCCGAACTGGAGAAGCAGAGCTGGATGTTCCAGGCCGAGAACCGGAGCTGAGGAAGGCGGGGACGATCCCCTACTCCCGTACGAGGTCCAGGGTGGGCGTCCCGTACGAGGACATATGTCTCACGTGACCTTCCTGACAGGCGACTGGATATCCCCTTCCGGAATAACCGTCTTGACAGGTGACGCGAATGCGTGGGAATCTCTTGTCGCCGGTCAGGACAGTTACTTCTTGGTGAGGAAGCCCCATGGCAGTCGTACGTATCCACCTCGTCTCCACGCTCAGCCCCAAGGACGTGCTGGGGGTGCTCACCGACTTCGGTCCGTCCCGCGCCGAGGCCTGGCCCACGATCGACGCCGAACACTTCGAGGTCCACGACCTCGGCGACACCTGGGCCGAGGTCACCGAGGGCACCGCCGCCGCCTGGGAGCGCGCCCGCTACGAGTGGGAGCCGGACGGCGACACGGTCACCATCACCACGCTCGACTCCAAGCTGTTCGGAGCCGGCGGCGGCTGGGTCTTCCGGATGACCCCCGAGGCCGACGGCACCCGGGTCGACATCGAGCTGACCCGGCAGCCGAGCGCCTTCAAGGGCAAGGTGCTCGCCTCGCTGCTCCCTCTGGTCGCTCCCGGGTCCCTGCGCAAGTCCTTCGCGGGGCCTCTGCAGGCCAAGTGACCCGCTTCCAGGCCCCGCTCCTGGGGGCCACCGGTGCGGTGTCCCGTAGCCGGCGGTCCCGGCGACGGGGACGCGGGGGTCGGGGGTCGCGGGGAGGAGGAGGGGGAGGGGGGCGCAGACGCCTGGCGGCGGAGAGGCCGAACGCCGGGCCCAGGGACCGAAGTGACCGTCTTTCCTGATGACGTTCATGTCTCTCCCGCCCGGTGCTCATGTCCTCCCCCCAGCGTTCACGTCCCGGTCATCCGCGGGGAAGAACCCGGCGCCGCGTCCTCAGAGGGCGCGGGCGAAGAGGGCGAGCAGCTCCGTCCAGTGCCGCTCGGCCGCCTCGGGGTTGTAGGCGGCGGTGTCGGACTGGGTGTAGCCGTGGTGCGCGCCCTCGTAGACCTCGCACCGGTGCTTGACGCCCGCGTCGGCGAACGCCTGGTCCAGGCGGCTGACCTGCTCCTCGGGCATCGAGGGGTCCTCGTCGGCGTGCGCGAAGTACAGCTCGGCGGTGATCCGGTCGGCGAGCAGGTGCGGGCTGTCGGGCGCCTGGCTCGCCAGCCCGCCGCCGTGGAAACCCGCCGCCGCGGCGACCCGGTCCGGGTGGGTGCCGGCCGTGTACAGCGCGAGCCGGGCTCCCATGCAGTACCCGGTGATGCCCACCGGCGCGTCCGTGGCCAGCGGCGAGTCGGCGAACCAGGCCAGGTAGGCGCCGGAGTCGCGCTTCGTCAGCTCGGGGGTGAGCGCCTCCATTAGCGGGACGACCTTGCCCACGATGTCCGGGCGGGCCTCCATGTCGATGAACTCGGGCAACTCCACGACCGGGGCGCGCCCATGCCGGTAGAAGACGTTCGGGACGAGCACCGTGTAACCGGACGCCGCGAGACGGTCGGCCATCGCCTTCAGATGCGGACGCAACCCGAAGGCGTCCTGATACACGAGCACACCGGGGTGCGCACGTCCGTCGTCCGGGTGGACGAGGTAGGCGTCGGCGGTGCCGTCTGCGGTGGCAGCCGCACGCCCGCCGCCAGGCAGGCGAGCTTGACCCGGCGGCAGGAACGCGCCGTCGTCGTCCTCGCGGTACACGCCCAGGCCGATCCGCTCCATGAACGGCACGAACGCGGCGGGTTGCGCGCCCTCGGCCGCCGCTCCTCGACCGGAGGACGGGCCCCACACAATGGAACGGAGCCGGCCCGTCAGGAGTTCACACCTGGTCGATGTGCCGGTCACACGTCGGCCTGAACACCTATTGATCTCGGTTCTCCATCCGAACTATCCGCTCCGCATCGCAAGTCAAACTCCGCCGGTAGGCATGATGTGACTCCGAGAAGACACATATGATCGCTGATGACATGCCACGACCACATGTCGCGGAGCCGGTCGTCCGGCCCTTCCCTCACACTTCGAGGACGAGACTGACGTGAACGACTTCCACCCTGGCCGCAGACGCCTGCTGAAGATGTTCGGACTGGGCGCCACCGCGACCACCGCGGCCATCCTCCAGGCCGACCCTGTGCTCGCCGCGACCCTCGGGTACGACGAGAAGACCGGTGTCTCCCCCACCACCTACCGGGCCCCCAAGGGCCTGGCGAAGAACACCGCGGCCAAGCAGACCGCGCTCGGCTGGATCACGGCGAACGAGGCCGCGATCACCAAGCTCAGCGACGACGTGTGGCAGCACGCGGAATTGTCCCTGCGCGAGTGGAAGTCCTCCCTCGCGCACGCCAAGCTGCTGAAGGACAACGGCTTCACCATCGCGTGGGGCCCGGCCGGCTTCCCGACCGCCTTCGTCGCCACCTACGGCACCGAGGGCCCCGTCATCGGTTTCAACGCCGAGTACGACGCCCTGCCCGGCCTGTCGCAGAAGAAGGGCGTGGGCACCCACGACCCGCTGGTCTACAACTACGACGCCTACGGCCCCACTTACGGCGCCGGCCACGGCGACGCCCACAACGCCCTGGGCGCCGGCGGCACCGCCGCCGCGATCGCGGTCGCTCAGGCGATCCGCACGAACGGACTGAAGGCCAGGGTCAGACTGTTCGGCAGCGCGGGCGAGGAACAGCTCGTCGGCAAGGCGTACGCGGTCAAGGAGGGCGTCTACGACGGTCTCGACGCCTTCCTGGACTGGCACCCCTTCAACATCACGGTGCCGTTCTGGAACACCACCAGCGCGCTGATCTCGACCACCTTCACCTTCCTCGGCGCCTCGGGCCACGGCGGCACCCCGCTCGGCAACAAGAGCGGCCTGGACGGCGCCATGCTGATGGCGACGATGTCGGAGTACCTGCGGGAGAAGAACGTCGCCCCGTCCGGTCGCTTCCACTACGCCATCATCAACGGCGGCGGCGCCCCCAACGTGACGCCGGACATGTGCTCCGTCTGGTTCTTCGTCCGCGAGGGCAGCCCGGCACGGGCCCAGGTGCTCTACAACAAGATCGTGGAGTGCGCGAAGGCCGCCGCCCAGGCCAGCCAGACCCGCCTGGTGCACAAGTTCCACTCCGCGACCTGGAACCTGCTGGCCAACAAGGCCGGTGCGGAGCTGCTCAACGACAACATGCTGCAGATCGGCGCCCCGAAGTTCACCGACGCCGACCATGCCCTGGCGAAGGCAGTCCAGAAGTCGCTGGGCAAGCCCGAGGTGGGCATGCCGACCGACCTGACCCCGCTCGCTCCTCCGGCGGCGGCCTACACCGGCGGTCTGGCCACCGACACCGCCGACATCAGCTGGCAGGCGCCCACCGCCGTGCTGCTGTCCGCGGCCTATCCGTCCGGCATCCCGAACCACAACTGGGGTGTCACCGCGACCGCGGGCACCAACATCGGTCACCAGGCGCTGCTGTCCGCCGCCCGCTACCTGGCGGCCAGCGCGATCGACCTGATCGAACAACCTGACCTGCTGGACGCGATGAAGCAGGAGTTCAAGGACCGTACCGAGGGCGTCGGGTGGGCCTCGATGATCCCGGACCGGAACCAGCCGCCGCTGTACGAGCCGCCGGCCGAGTTCTTGAGGGCGACCGGGCAGAGCTGGCCGCCGAAGGGTGTGACCTGGCCGGTGCCGCCGGTGGTGTCCACCGAGCAGCTGGGCACCACGGGCCCCAACCTCGCGCCTGTGACCTGATACCGGAGCGCACCCGCGCGCTCGCCCCGCTCCCCCGCCCGTGGACGTCCTTCCCCTTGGCCCACGGGCGGGGGTCCGCGTTGTGCGGGGCCGCCGGTGTCACTTCTTCAGCGAGGCCGCGTCCCCCATCACGATCACCGGGTGCAGCGCGGGGTCCAGCGTGCGCAGCAGTTCCTTCATGTCCTTCTCCGGCAGGCTGACGCAGGCGTGGGTGGGGCCGCCGTGGTCGACGTGCAGCCACACGCCGCCGCCCTTGCTCGCCCCCAGCGGCCGGGTCCAGTCGAGCGGGGACGTGCCCTTGGCGCGGTTGTAGTCGATGGCGATGACGTAGTCGAAGGATCCGGCGAGGGATTCGCCCTCGAAGCCGGTGCCGCTGACAGAGAACCCGCCGGATCGGGTGTACGGAAGCTTCGAGCCGGGGTCGGCCAGCAGCCCACCCGCGTCGCTGAGGGTGAACACGCCGATGGGCGAGCGGAGATCGTCGAGGTGGTGGTCGGTCGTCCAGCCCTTGAGGGCGTTGTGGGTCGGCCAGGCCGCGCCGCCCTGCCGGCCGGACGCGGTCCGCCGGTAGAGCACCACGTGCGAGCGGGAGGAGTTCTTGCCCTGCCCGATGGCCACGACGACCTGCCGGGCGTCCGCGGGGACGCGGGCCGACGTCTGGGGGCCGAGACCGGCGAGGCCGGTGTCGGCACCGGTGGCCGGGTCGGTGACCGTCGCCGCGCTGGGGGCGCCCGGTGCGGACGGCGCCGCGGGGAGCGTACCGCTCGGCGTCCGGTTCGCGCGGACGGCCTCGGCACCGTGGGCGTGGGCGGATTCGGCACCGGGGGTGCCGGTGGACGCGCATCCGGCGACGGAGACCGCAGTAACCAGGGCAGCCGATTGACTTACGTCACGTCCTGCGCGGTCCGTACGACACGTCCCGGCCGCCGCCCTGGCGCCGGAAAGGCCCTGCTCCGCGCCTCCCGGGCGACGCGCACCGGCATCGGCGTTCCGTCAACTGCCCGGCATGGGGCCGACCTTTGACCGTCAAGTGACCGATGTGCGGTTCCCGGCCCCGGCGAAGAGTTGTAGTCGCAGTCTTCGTCCCACGGAGGGGAACTCCTGTCATGCACCGTGACCAGTCACCACTGCGGGCGCGTTCGGCGCCCGAGCACCTGCCTTCCCTGCTGCTGGGCCTCGACCAGATGCTCGACGAGTTCACTCGGCTTCCGATGCGGGCGGAGTTCCGTTTCGACCCGGACATGCCCGCGGTGATCACGGTCGAGTTCCTGGCGGAACGGGGCCCGAACCTCCTCTGGCGCATGGGCCGGGAGCTGCTCCACCGCGGGCTGACGTCGATGAGCGGCTGCGGTGACGTGCGGATGTGGCCGACGCTGCCCGGTGAGCGGGCCTCGTCGTGGCTGCTTCTTGAGTCGCAGGAGGTGGAGGCCCTGTTCCAGCTGCCCACGGGGCCGCTGTCGGAGTGGCTCGACGCCACCTATCGGATCACCTCCGCCGAGGCGGAGATGGACGGTCTGAACTGGGACGACTTTCTCATGGAGCTGCTAGACGACCCGGGGACGCCGTCGGAATGACCGCGGCCGGGCACGGGCGCAGATGACTTGCTTCTCCTCGCGTCACCTGTCAGAGTGGTGACGCACAGGGTTGCCGTCGTCGGCCCAGTAGGTGGCCAACGTCAAACGTATGCCGCCTCGGGCGCCCGATGGCAACGCTGTTCCGCAGGCCGCATGTGCGGCGGACGAGGAGGAATGACGTGAAGACCAGCAACCCGATCTTCTCCCGCTGGAGTGCCGGCCGGGACGACGGTCAGGTGGACGCATCCGTGCGCCACCCGGTGGGCGCCACGGTCGGCGGCCGACCCGCGGACGACTACGCGACCAACCCCTACTCCACCGCCGCGGGCCCCGGTGCCGGCCCGGACGCGCGCGCCGGCCGGACCGCACTGACCATCGACGACGTCGTCGTCCGCACCGCGACGACGCTCGGCACCGTGGCCCTGACGGCGGTGCTGTCCTGGCTCCTGCTGCCCGCCGACGAGGCGAACATCGGCCGGTCCTACGGCATCGCCGTGGGCGCGGCCCTCGTCGCCTTCGTCCTCGCGATGATCCAAACGTTCAAGCGGGCACCCGCCCCGGCGCTGATCCTCGGGTACGCGGCGTTCGAGGGTGTCTTCCTCGGTGTGATCTCCAGCGCGACCTCGACCTACATCGCGCCGGGCGTGGTCGTCCAGGCGGTGCTCGGCACCTTCGCGGTGTCCGCGGGTGTGCTCATCGCGTACCGGATGCGCTGGATCCGCGTCACCCAGAGGTTCGCCGGGTTCGTCGCCGCCGCCGCGACCGGTTTCCTCCTGCTGCTCGTCGCCGACCTCCTCTTCTCCGCCTTCGGCGCGGGCAACGGCCTCGGCTTCAACAGTGGCGGTCTGGGCATCGCCTTCGGCATCATCGGCATCGTGCTCGGCGCCGCCTTCCTCGCCCTGGACTTCAAGCAGGTCGAGGACGCCATCGCCTACGGCGCGCCGCGCGAGGAGGCCTGGCGGTCCGCCTTCGGTCTCACCATGACGCTGGTGTGGATCTACCTGGAGGCGCTGCGCGTGCTGTCCATCTTCAACAGCGACAACTGAGTTCTCCGGCGCCGGAGGGGGCATGCGCGTACGCACCCCGGTCGCACGACCGGTGAGCGAGACGGCGGGCAGCGAGTGGATGGTGCAGCGCCCGAGCAACTGGCGAAGGGCGAGCGGGAGTTCAGCGGCATC
>NZ_JBEZKL010000157.1:0-16336 GCF_040704695.1 Streptomyces sp. NPDC048411 | reverse complement strand
GCGACGACGCCATCAAGCCCGATCCCGGACCTGCCACTACGAACGGCGGGCCACCCAACAACGATGAAGATCACGATCTACAGCTGGAGTACTAGGCGCCGTTCCCCGTGGCTGCCTCGGCGGACAGCCGCGCGAGCAGCGACGGCAGCGCGGTCCCGATGGGCTCGCGGATCGTCTCCTGCGCCATTTCGTCGTACGGCGTCGGCTCGGCGTTCACCACGATCAGCCGCGCCCCGTGCTCCGCCGCGATCCCGGCCAGCGACGCGGCGGGCTGTACCTGCAGCGTCGTACCGACCGCGATGAACACCTCGCACGCCTTCGCGATCGACATCGCCTCGCCCAATACCACTGGGTCGAGCCGCTCGCCGAACATGACGGTCGCCGACTTCAGGATGCCGCCGCAGACCGTGCACGCCGGGTCCTCCTCGCCCGCCTCGACCCTCTTCAGCGCCTCGGCCATCGGCGAACGGGTATGGCAGCGGGTGCAGACCACCTCGCGTGCGGTGCCGTGCAGTTCGAGGACCTTGCGGGCGGAGACACCGGCCAGCTGATGCAGCCCGTCGACGTTCTGCGTGATCACCCGCACCGGGACACCGGACCGCTCCAGGTCTGCCACGGCCCGGTGAGCTGCGTTCGGCTCCGCGTTCCAGGTCGCACTGGTGCGGCGCATCTGCCAGGAGCGGCGGCGGATCTCCGGATCGGCCATGTAGAAGTCGTACGTGACGAGCTTCTCGGCCTCTGGGTCCTTCCGCCAGAGCCCGTTCGGCCCGCGGTAGTCGGGGATGCCGGAATCCGTGGAGATTCCGGCGCCGCTGAGGATCGCGACGAGAGTCATACGGCGAGCGTACGCAGCGGCGGCTGCCGCCCGCGAGGTGATATCGGCCGGTGCTGGGTCCGGTCGTCACACTGCCGTGTGCTGGCGACGGCGGCAGTGCGTACCCCGCTTGCCGCGCCGGTCGCCGGACCGGGACCGAACGCAGCCGCCCCATGGCCTGGACATGACCGGACTGCCGGGCGCCGCCGTCCGCCGGGAGCGGCAGCGGGCACGGAAGCCGCATGCGAGGCCGGAGCCGGGACCTGATCTGCGCCGCGCTTCCCGTGGTGCCGACAACTTCCTTACGGACGATCACGGTGACGACCTGTCGGAACAGCGGGACGCAGAGGCACACGATGCCGATACGGGATGAATGACCGTGAGTCGGGAGGTCAGGAGGCGACGGGCCTGCCGTCCTCCAGCTCCACGGCGCCCGCTCCGGAATCGAGGACCTCCAGCGCCGCCCGGACCCGGTGTCCGAGGGGACCGGGCAGATACCGGTCGAGTGCGCCGCGCTCCACCAGCTTCCAGGAGAGCAGCTCTTCCTCCTGCAGCCGGATCGCCGTCAACTGTGCCTCGTCCAGGACCCCGCCGTCGTACAGGTAGGCGGCGATCGGAGGACGCTCGGGGCTGCGTGCCCAGTCGATCGCCAGCAGCCTTCCCGGCTCCAGATCGAGGCCGATCTCCTCGACCGTTTCGCGGCGTGCGGCCTGCCGCGGGGTCTCGCCCTCGTCGGACTCGATCGTTCCACCGGGCAGGGCCCAGCCGTCCCGGTAGTTCGGTTCGACGAGCAGCACTCGTCCTTCCCCGTCCTGGAAGACGGTTGCCGCGGCGGCCAGCACCTTGGGCAGTCCTGCGATGTACGTGGCGTAGTCAGTGGTGGTCACGTGCGCAGCGTAATGGGGGCCGGCATGTCCGCCGTTCCGCAGGTCCAGGGCCCGGACACCCATGGGCAGAGGGCCGGTGCTCCGGATAGGGTCGGGGCGGCGCGACTGCCTGTTCGAAAGCAAGGGATGCAAGGTGACGGACGGAGCAGTGATGGAGACCGCCCGCGTACTCGTCGCGGCGGACAAGTTCAAGGGATCGCTCACGGCGGTACAGGTCGCGGAGCGGGTGACGGCCGGGCTGCGGCGCGTCGTACCCCAGGTGCAGGTCGAGACCCTGCCCGTGGCGGACGGCGGCGACGGCACGGTGGCGGCGGCGGTGGCCGCCGGATTCGAGCGGCGCGAGGCGCAGGTGACCGGGCCGCGCGGGGAGACCGTGACCGCGGCGTACGCCCTGCGGGGCACCACCGCGGTGGTGGAGATGGCCGAGGCCTCCGGCCTTCAGCATCTTCCGGCGGGGGTGTTCGCCCCCCTGACGGCCACGACGTACGGCTCCGGCGAGCTGCTGGCCGCGGCGCTGGACGCGGGCGCCCGGACCATTGTGTTCGGGGTCGGCGGCAGTGCCACCACGGACGGCGGCGCGGGCATGCTCGCCGCACTCGGCGCCCGCTTCCTGGACGCGGACGGCAAGCCCGTGGGCCCCGGAGGCGGTGGCCTCGCGGAGCTGGCCGCGGCGGATCTGACCGGTCTCGACCCGCGGCTGGCCGACGTGGACCTGATCCTCGCCAGCGACGTGGACAACCCGCTGACCGGCCCGAAAGGCGCCCCGGCGGTCTACGGGCGGCAGAAGGGCGCGACTGAGGACGACATCGCGACCCTCGACGCGGCACTCACCCGCTACGCGTCCGTCCTCGGCCCGGACCACGCGAGACTGCCCGGGGCGGGTGCGGCAGGCGGTATCGGTTACGGGGCGCTCGTCGCTCTCGGCGCCCGGTTCCGCCCCGGCATCGAGGTCATGCTCGACGTCCTCGGCTTCGCCCCGGCGCTGGCCCGCGCCACGCTGGTGATCACGGGGGAGGGCTCTCTCGACGAGCAGACCCTGCACGGCAAGGCTCCGGCGGGCGTCGCGGCGGCGGCTCGCGCGGCGGGCCTGGAGGTGGTGGCGGTCTGCGGCCGCCTCGCGCTGCCCCCGGAGGCGCTGGGACGTGCGGGCATCCGGCGCGCCTACGCCCTCACGGACCTGGAGCCGGACCCCGCTGTGTGCATGGCGCAGGCGGGGCAACTGCTGGAGCGGGTGGCGGAGGGGATCGCGCGCGACTTCCTGTCGGGAGCAGAGCCCCTGTCGAGCTGAGGTGAGTCGGGCTGATCGGGCGGGGTGAGGCCCCGAGCGGGGCGGGGCGCCCGAGGCCGCCCGTTCCGGATCCGTCCCCCCGCCCCACCGCTCGCCCCGCCCACGCTCTCCCTCGCCCCCGCTCTCCGGGCGTCGACAAGGCCCTGATGACCAGCACGGCGTTCGGGAAGGACTTCGGGATGCCGCACAACCTCGCGGACCCGACGTCGCCGTCCACCCGGGAGAGCGTGATCATGAAGTCGGACGCCAGTACGCCCGGCGGCCCGAAGGCGGTCCGCCCGCCGAGGCGGCAGCGGCAGCCACCTCGTACACGCTGAAGAAGTAGCGTCGCCGGCCGCCGGACAGATGCCCCACCCGTCCGGCGGCCCACGCCTCGCGCGACCTTCCCGCCCGGGGCACCGAGGTGCGCCGCGGGCGGGCCGGGGCGCATCCTGGCTGTGTGACCTCGTACGGCCTGCCCCCGTACGCTCCACCCGAGAACGTGGTGGTGCCGGGGAGGGCGAGCGGCGGCGGGGTGCCGGACGAATTGTCCCTGGTGCTCGCGCAGGCCGCAGTGAGCGCGATCGAGTCCGCCGGTGGGTATGCCGGCGGCATATATCTGTGCTCCTGTGACCCCGAGCTGCTGCGCCTCTCCGTGCTCGCCGGGCTGCCGACCCAGCTGTTCCGCCCCTGGTGGCGCATGCATGTGAATCGGCCCTTCCCCGTGGCCGAGGCGTACCGCTCGGGCAAGCCCGTCCACCTCGCCGACGTCGAGGAGGGCATGCGCCGGTTCCCGCAGCTGATGGCGGGCATGCCGTTCCCGTTCGGTTCGCTGTACGTGCCCGTCTTCGGCGGCCGGGAGAAGTTCGGCGTCCTCGCGGTGCTGCGCCCGGCCACCCCCGGCGAACCCGTCTCGCACGCCGACCGGCGCGTGCTCCGCGACATCGCCCATCGGCTCGGCGCGGAGCTCGCCGGACTGGCGGCCGGAGGCACCAAGGTCGTATGGGACGGCGAGCCGGTCCCCGTGCAGCTGCCCTCCGTCACCGTGCCACCGGTACGGATCGGGCACTTCGACTGGGACCCCGAAACCGGTGCCGTCGACGCCGACGCGGAGCTGTGCGGGATCCTCGGCACCGAGTCCGCGCGGTTCCCGGGCACCATCGACGCCCTGATGGCACTGCTGGCACCGGAGGACGTGTACGGACTGTGGACCCTTGCCCGCCGGGCGGCGAGCGGACCGCTCGTACGCAGGATGCGGTTGCGCGGCCCCGACGGCCGGACCAACCTGCTGGAACTCTCCAGCCGCTGGGCCCAGCCGCCGCGCAGCAGCGCGGCCGGGACGCTGACCGGATTCCTGGTGGACCTCGGGGCCGGACCGGTCATCGCCGAGGCCGCCGACCGGCTCCCGCACGGCATCTTCTCGCTCGACCGGCTCGGACGGATCACCTACGTCAACCAGCTGGCGGAGGAGCTGCTCGGCCGGCAGCGGGCCGAGCTGGTCGGAAGCCTCCTGTGGGAGGCCCTGCCGTGGTTCGGGCATCCCGCCTACGAGGACCACCACCGGGCCGCATTGCTGTCCCACGAACCTGTGCACTTCCTCGCGCGCCGCACCGAGCGGGACTGGCTGGCGGTGTCCCTGTACCCGGGCCACGATGGCGTGACCGCCACACTCTCCGCCACGGAAGAGCCCTCCTTCCCGCCGGGCGACTCCGTCGCATCGACTGAGGGCCTGGGTTCCCCGGCGGAGGTCGCGGCCGGGGTGTACCGTCCGGTCGCTCTCGCGATCGCGCTGACGGAGGCCGTCACCGCCCGCCAGGTGTCCGCGGTGGTCACCCGGGAGCTGCTCCCCGCGTTCGGCGGCAGGCAGCTGGCGATCTACCTGCTGCGTGAACGCCACCTCTACCTGGCCTGGGAGACCGGCTTCCCGCACGGCTTCCTGAACCGCTTCGACGGCGTCGGGCTCGACGCCCATCTGCCCGGCGTCGAGACGCTCACCTCCGGCCGCCCCATCTTCTTCGAATCCATGCAGCGCCTGGCCTCCGCCTACCCCGACATTCCCCTGGGCTCGAGCGTCGGCGCCCGCGCCTTCCTGCCGCTCATCGCTTCCGGGCGGCCCGTCGGCTCCTGCATCCTCGGCTTCGACCAGCCACGCGGCTTCAGCCCCGAGGAACGCACGGTTCTCACCGCGCTCGCCGGACTCATCGCCCACGCCCTCAAACGAGCCCAGCGGTACGACACCGAGTTCGCCGTGGCCCGCGGCCTGCAGAACGCCCTGCTGCCGCAACGGCTGCCCGTTCTCGACCAGGTCGACACCGCGGGCCGGTACCTCCCCGGCACCCAGGGCATGGACATCGGCGGCGACTGGTACGACGTCATCGAGACCGACCGGGGGCTGGCCCTGGTCATCGGGGATGTCCAGGGGCACGGTGTCGCCGCCGCGGCGACGATGGGCCAGCTGCGCAGCGCCGTACGCGCCTTCGCGCTCAGCGGGCACGACCCGCAGGAAGTGATGTGCGGCACCAACCGGCTGCTCATCGACCTCGACCCGGGTCAGATCGCCAGCTGCTGCTACATCGTCCTCGACCTCGCCACCGGTCGGACGCAGCTCGTCCGGGCCGGGCACCCGCAACCCCTGCTTCGCCACCCCGACGGCACGACCGAGGTCCTGGAACTCCCCGGCGGAGTGGTGCTCGGCGTCACCCCCGAAGCCACCTACCCCGTCAGCAGCCTGTGGCTGCCCCCGGGCGCGATCCTGGCGCTGTACACCGACGGACTGGTCGAGCAGGCGGGGGCCGATATCGACGACGGAGTCGAGCGGCTGCGCGGCATCATCGAGGCAGCCGACGTGCCGTCCCTCGCCGGCATGGCGGACCTGGTGATCAGGGAGGCGAGACGGGAGCCCGACCGCCCCGACGACATCGCCGTCCTGCTCGCCGCCCGCTGGGCCGGCGCGCAGGACGCGTAGCGGGTCCCGACCGGACATGCGAGAGGGCCCGGGTGCTGGGGAAGCACCCGGGCCCTCGTACGTCTCGTTCTGTATCGCTAGGGCAGCTGAGTCGCCCGGGCCTCGCGGCGGTTGCCGCGGAAGGTGTTCACCCGCCGCGCCGTCGCGAAGAGCGGGATGACCGCTCCCAGGACCACCTGCAGCGCGCAGCCGGTCTGCAGGAGCAGTTGACCGCCGGGGGCATCGAACGCCCACGCGGCGAGCAGACCCATCGCGGCCACGATCCAGCTGAGCATCGCCACCGCGAGGACTCCGCGCGGCTTCGGGTACTCAACCCGGCTGACCATCAGCCAGGCCACTCCGATGATCGCGATGAGCGTCGGTACGAAGGGCAGCTCCAGGAGCACGATCGAGACGACCGTGAGCGCTCCGAAGGGGCTCGGCATGCCCTGGAACATGCCGTCCTTCATGGTCACGCAGGAGAATCTGGCCAGTCTCAGCACCACGGCCAGCAGCACGACGATCGCCGCGAGCGCCGACACCCGCTGGTATGCGTCGTCCGCGACCATGCCGTACACAAGCACGAAGTACGCCGGGGCCAGCCCGAAGCTGATCAGGTCCGAGAGGTTGTCCAGCTCCGCGCCCATCGGCGAGGAGCGGAGCTTGCGCGCCACCAACCCGTCAAAGAGGTCGAAGACCGCGGCGAGGAGCATCAGGATCACGGCGGTGGCCGCGGAGTGCCGGGCCATGCCGCTCTCGTCGCTGCCCGTGAGGTGGGGGATGAGGATTCCCGTGGTGGTGAAGTACACCGCCATGAAACCGCACGTGGCGTTACCGAGAGTAAGGGTGTCCGCTATTGACAGCCGCATGGAGAGCGGCATGTCCTCGACGCCGTCCTCGCACTCGCTCTCCGGCACCCAGCCGGCCTGCGTGTCGGGATCAATCACGGTCAATTCGAGTCACCCCCGCGGTGGTGGCCTGGCCGACCTCGACCGCGACCTCGACACCCTCCGGAAGGTAGATGTCGACCCGGGAGCCGAAGCGGATCAGACCGATGCGCTCGCCCTGCTCGACCTTCGTGCCCTGCGGGAGGTACGGGACGATGCGGCGGGCGACCGCACCCGCGATCTGCACCATCTCGATGTCGCCGAGCTCCGTGTCGAAGTGCCAGACAACGCGCTCGTTGTTCTCGCTCTCCTTGTTGAACGCCGGCACGAACCCACCGGGGATGTGCTCGACCGACGTCACGGTGCCGGCCAGCGGCGCACGGTTGACATGGACATTCAGCGGACTCATGAAGATCGCGACGCGGGTGCGTCCGTCCTTCCACGGCATGATGCTCTGCACCACACCGTCGGCCGGAGAGATGACCCGGCCCTGGGTGATCTCGCGCTCGGGGTCGCGGAAGAACCACAGCATGCCCGCCGCCAGGGCGGTGGTGGGCACGGCCACCGCGGCCCAGCGTCCGGACCTGCGGGCCCGGGCGATGCTGAGGGCCGCGGTGGCGACGGTCGGCAGGAGCCACGGCGAAGCTCCGCGCGCAAGGCGGACTCCGCCGCGTGGTGCAGAGGTTTGGCTGTCGGGCATGGATGACCTTCGTAGCGGATGAGGCCGCGCGGGCAACGGGGGACGGCGGCTTTTCCGGCGATGTTATCGGTTGCGGGCCGCAACTGGGCAAGCCAGCAGCCGAGTCGGACGGCTTGAAGGCACCGGCAAAGGTTGACAGGGTGTGATCTTCTTCGCGGCCAAATCGCCTTGAAGGGGACAATCAGCCCTGGAATCGGTACTCCTCGAGGAGTCGGCGCCCAATGATCATTTTCTGGATCTCGGCGGTACCTTCACCGATCAGCAGCATCGGGGCCTCCCGGTAGAGGCGCTCGATCTCGTACTCCTTGGAGAAGCCGTAGCCGCCGTGGATGCGGAAGGCGTCCTCGACGACTTCCTTGCAGTACTCGGAGGCAAGGTACTTCGCCATCCCTGCCTCCAGGTCGTTTCGTTCCCCGGAGTCCTTTTTGCGTGCAGCATTGACCATCATCGCATGGGCGGCTTCGACTTTGGTGGCCATTTCGGCCAGTTTGAACTGGATGGCCTGGTGCTGCGCGATCGGCTTTCCAAAGGTGTGGCGCTGCTGAGCGTAGGAAACACCCAGCTCGAATGCACGCTGTGCGACACCGCAACCACGCGCGGCCACATTTACCCGGCCGACTTCGACGCCGTCCATCATTTGGTAAAACCCGCGGCCGGTGGTGCCGCCGAGTACGCGATTGGCCGGAATGCGCAGTCCGTCCATGATGAGTTCGGTCGTGTCGACGCCCTTGTAGCCCATCTTGTCGATCTTTCCGGGGATGGTGAGCCCCGGCCGGACCTCGCCGAAGCCCGGTTCCTTCTCGACCAGGAAGGTCGTCATCGACTTGTGCGGGGCCGTGCCCTCGGGGTGGCCTTCGTCACTCCGGCACAGTACGGCGACGAGCGAGGACGTGCCGCCGTTCGTCAGCCACATCTTCTGGCCGTTCAGGACGTACTCGTCGCCCTCCCTGACGCCCTTGGAGGTGATCGCGGAGACGTCGGAGCCCAGGGCCGGCTCGGACATCGAGAACGCGCCCCGGACCTCGCCCAGCGCCATTCGGGGCAGGAACGTGTCCTTCTGCTCCTGGGTGCCGTGCTGCTTGAGCATGTACGCCACGATGAAGTGCGTGTTGATGATTCCCGACACGCTCATCCAGCCGCGGGCGATTTCCTCCACGCAGAGCGCGTATGTGAGAAGCGACTCACCCAGACCCCCGTACTCCTCGGGAATCATCAGCCCGAACAGGCCGAGTTCCTTGAGCCCCTCGACGATCTCCGTCGGGTACTCGTCACGGTGCTCCAGCCGGGTCGCGACAGGAATGATCTCCTTGTCGACGAAATCTCGGACCGTGGAGAGGATTTCCTGCTGGATGTCGGTCAGGCCGGCGGTCTGGGCGAGTCGCGTCATGGCTACTTCTCCACGTTCTTCTGCGAAGGCTGGTTCAGCTCCGGGCGGCCGGGCTGCTCGCCGCCACGCTCCTTGATGTACGTCTCGGTGGGGACCATCACCTTGCGGCGGAACACGCAGACGAGCGTCCCGTCCTGCTTGTAGCCCCTGGTCTCCACGTGAACGATCCCGCGGTCGCTCTTGGACTTTGACGGAGTCTTGTCGAGAACGGTCGTCTCGCCGTAGATCGTGTCGCCGTGGAAGGTCGGCGCGACATGCTTCAGCGACTCGACCTCCAGGTTGGCGATCGCCTTTCCGGAGACGTCCGGCACGGACATGCCGAGAAGCAACGAGTAGATGTAGTTGCCGACTACAACGTTCTTGCCGAAATCGGTCGTCTTCTCCGCGTAGTTGCTGTCCATGTGCAGCGGGTGATGATTCATGGTCAGGAGGCAGAAAAGATGGTCGTCGTACTCGGTGACCGTCTTTCCGGGCCAGTGCTTGTACACCGCACCGACCTCGAATTCCTCATAGGTACGTCCGAACTGCATGATCAGGCCTCCGGCGCTTCGAACTTGGAGGTGCGCTGCATACCGGCCGCGCGGCCCTTGCCCGCGATGACGAGCGCCATCTTCCGGCTGGCCTCGTCGATCATCTCGTCGCCGAGCATCGCCGAACCCTTCTTGCCGCCCTCTTCCGAGGTGCACCACTCGTATGCGTCGAGGATCAGCTCGGCGTGGTCGTAGTCCTCCTGCGAAGGCGAGAACACCTCGTTGGCCGCGTCGACCTGACCGGGGTGCAGCACCCACTTGCCGTCGAAGCCCAGCGCCGCCGCACGGCCCGCGACCTCGCGGTACGCGTCCACGTCACGGATCTGCAGGAAGGGGCCGTCGATCGCCTGGAGGTCGTGCGTACGGGCCGCCATCAGAATGCGCATCAGGATGTAGTGGTACGCGTCCGCGCCGTAGCCGGGCGGCTGCTGACCGACGACCAGGGTCTTCATGTTGATCGACGCCATGAAGTCGGCCGGGCCGAAGATCAGCGTCTCCAGGCGCGGCGAGGCGGCGGCGATGTCGTCGATGTTCACCAGGCCCTTGGCGTTCTCGATCTGCGCCTCGATGCCGATCTTCCCGACCTCGAAGCCCATCGTCTTCTCGATCTGGGTCAGCAGGAGGTCGAGCGCGACGACCTGCTGGGCGTCCTGCACCTTCGGCAGCATGATGCAGTCGAGGTTCTGGCCCGCGCCCTCGACGACCGTGATCACATCGCGGTACGTCCAGTGCGTCGTCCAGTCGTTGACGCGGACGACCCGGGTCTTGCCCGTCCAGTCGCCATTGTTCAGCGCGTCGACGATGTGGTGCCGGGCGCCCTCCTTGGCGAGCGGAGCACAGGCGTCCTCGAGGTCCAGGAAGACCTGGTCGGCGGGGAGGCCCTGGGCCTTCTCCAGGAACCGCGGGTTCGAGCCGGGCACGGCCAGACACGAGCGGCGGGGACGCAGGCGGTTCGGGAGGTGCGCGCTGGAGCCGCTCCCCGGAAGGGTGGTGGCGGGAGACGGGTGGGCGGGCTGGGTCATGCGGGGACCTCCAGAGGGTCGAGCTTGTTCGCTTTCCGGATCTCGTCGACGATACGGCCGATGATCTCCGTGATACCGAAGTCCTTCGGGGTGAAAACGGCGGCGACACCCGCCTCGATCAGCACGACGGCGTCGGCGGGCGGAATGATCCCGCCCGCGATCACCGGGATGTCGTTCGCGCCGGCCTTGCGCAACCGGTTCAGCACGTCCGGCACCAGCGCGGCGTGCGAGCCGGACAGGATCGACAGCCCGACGCAGTGCACGTCCTCGGCGAGCGCCGCCGAGACGATCTGCTCGGGGGTCAGCCTGATCCCCTGGTAGACGACCTCGAACCCGGCGTCACGGGCCCGTACGGCGATCTGCTCGGCGCCGTTGGAGTGACCGTCCAGGCCCGGCTTCCCGACCAGCAGCCGCAGCCGTCCGGCGCCGAGGTCCTCGGCGGTGCGGGCGACCTTCTCCCGTACGAGTGCGAGCGGCGTGCCGGCCTCCGCGGTGACGGCGACCGGGGCGGACGAGACACCCGTCGGGGCCCGGAACTCGCCGAACACATCGCGCAGCGCCCACGACCACTCGCCGGTGGTGACACCCGCGCGGGCGCACTCCACGGTCGCTTCCATCATGTTCTCGGTGCCGGCCGCGGCCTTCTTCAGGGCCGCGAGGGCCTCGGAGGCGCGCGCTTCGTCACGGTGGTCGCGCCACTCGTGGAGCGCCGCGACCACTCTCGCCTCATTGGCGGGGTCGACCGTCATGATCGCGCCGTCGAGGTCCGTCGTGAGCGGGTTCGGCTCGGTCGTCTCGTAGATGTTGACGCCGACGATCTTCTCCTCGCCGCCCTCGATCCGGGCCCGCCGCCGCGCGTGTGAGGAGACCAGCTCCGACTTCAGATAGCCGGACTCGACGGCCGCCATCGCGCCGCCCATCTGCTGGATCCGGTCGATCTCCGCGAGGGACTCGGTGACCAGGGAGTCGACCTTGGCCTCGATCACATGCGATCCGGCGAAGATGTCCTCGTACTCCAGCAGATCGCTCTCGTGCGCGAGGACCTGCTGGATGCGGAGCGACCACTGCTGGTCCCAGGGCCGGGGGAGCCCCAGCGCCTCGTTCCAGGCGGGCAACTGCACGGCCCGGGCGCGGGCGTCCTTGGAGAGGGTCACGGCCAGCATCTCCAGGACGATGCGCTGGACGTTGTTCTCCGGCTGCGCCTCGGTCAGTCCAAGCGAGTTGACCTGGACGCCGTAGCGGAACCGGCGCTGCTTGGCGTCGGTGATGCCGTACCGCTCGCGGGTGACCTGGTCCCAGATGCGGCCGAAGGCGCGCATCTTGCACATCTCCTCGATGAAGCGGACGCCGGCGTTCACGAAGAAGGAGATGCGGGCGACCACATCGCCGAACTTCTCCTCCGGTACCTGGCCCGAGTCGCGCACGGCGTCCAGGACCGCAATGGCCGTCGACATGGCATACGCGATCTCCTGGACCGGAGTGGCACCCGCCTCCTGCAGGTGGTAGCTGCAGATGTTGATCGGGTTCCACTTCGGGATGTGGTTGACCGTGTACGTGATCATGTCGGTGGTCAGCCGCAGCGAGGGACCGGGCGGGAAGACATGCGTCCCGCGCGAGAGGTACTCCTTGACGATGTCGTTCTGCGTGGTGCCCTGGAGCTTCGTGGCGTCGGCGCCCTGCTCCTCGGCGACCACCTGATAGAGCGCCAGCAGCCACATCGCGGTGGCGTTGATCGTCATCGAGGTGTTCATCCGTTCCAGCGGTATGTCCTGGAACAGCCGCCGCATGTCGCCGAGGTGCGAGACGGGCACGCCGACCCGGCCGACCTCGCCGCGGGCGAGGATGTGGTCGGGGTCGTAACCCGTCTGGGTCGGCAGGTCGAAGGCGACCGACAGACCCGTCTGGCCCTTGGCGAGGTTGCGCCGGTAGAGCTCGTTGGACGCCTCGGCGGTCGAGTGACCGGCGTACGTCCGCATCAGCCACGGGCGGTCCTTCTGACGCCCGGCCACGTCAGGCGTTCCTGAAGCGGTTGATGGCGTTGATGTGCTGCTCGCGCAGCTCCTCGTTGCGCACACCCAGACCCTCGCGCGGGGAAAGCGCCAGGACGCCGACCTTGCCCTGGTGCAGGTTGCGGTGCACGTCGTACGCGGCCTGGCCGGTCTCCTCCAGGGAGTAGACCTTCGACAGCGTGGGGTGGATCTTGCCCTTGGCGACCAGCCGGTTGGCCTCCCACGCCTCGCGGTAGTTGGCGAAGTGCGAGCCCACGATCTTCTTCAGCGACATCCACAGGTAGCGGTTGTCGTACTCGTGGTTGTAGCCCGAGGTCGAGGCGCAGGTGACGATCGTGCCGCCCTTGCGGGTCACGTACACCGAGGCGCCGAACGTCTCGCGGCCCGGGTGCTCGAAGACGATGTCGACGTCCTCGCCGCCGGTCAGCTCACGAATGCGCTTGCCGAACCGCTTCCACTCGCGCGGGTCCTGGTTGTGCTCGTCCTTCCAGAATTTGTAGCCCTCGGCGTTGCGGTCGATGATCGCCTCTGCGCCCATCTTCCGGCAGATGTCCGCCTTCTGCTCGCTGGAGACGACACAGATCGGGTTGGCGCCACCGGCCAGCGCGAACTGCGTGGCGTATGAACCGAGTCCGCCGCTGGCGCCCCAGATCAGCACGTTGTCGCCCTGCTTCATGCCGGCGCCGTTGCGCGAGACGAGCTGGCGGTACGCGGTGGAGTTGACCAGGCCCGGAGCCGCGGCCTCCTCCCAGCTGAGGTGCTGCGGCTTCGGCATCAGCTGGTTGGACTTGACGAGCGCGATCTCGGCGAGGCCGCCGAAGTTGGTCTCGAAGCCCCAGATCCGCTGCTCGGGGTCGAGCATCGTGTCGTTGTGGCCGTCCGAGGACTCCAGTTCGACCGAGAGGCAGTGCGCGACGACCTCGTCGCCGGGGTGCCAGGCGTTGACGCCGGGGCCGGTGCGCAGGACGACGCCCGCCAGGTCGGAGCCGATGACGTGGTACGGCAGGTCGTGGCGCTTGGTGAGCTCGCTGAGCTTTCCGTAGCGCTCCAGGAACCCGAAGGTGGAGAGCGGCTCGAAGATCGAGGTCCAGACGGAGTTGTAGTTCACCGAGCTGGCCATGACGGCGACCAGTGCCTCACCGGGCCCGAGCTCCGGAACCGGCACCTCGTCGAGGTGCAGCGACTTGCGGGGGTCCTTGTCGCGGGTGGCGAGCCCGGCGAACATCTCCGTCTCGTCCTTGTGCACGGTCACCGCGCGGTACGACTCAGGGATGGACAGGGCCGCGAAATCTGCGGCGGTGCTGTCCTGCGATTGGATCGCGTCCAGGATTTCCTTCACGGTGTGCCTCCGGGATGGGGTCTCCCCTGCTCGAGCGGAGCCGAGAGCTTGGGGAACTGCGTCGAGGGACGCTTGAGAGTCCCTGCCAACGGGGGTGCGGTGCGGTGTGGAGGTGCTGCCGTCGGTTCGGCTGGTAAAGCTTCGGCTTGCTCTGGTGGAGCAGAAGGGATTGCCTGTGACGCAGGCGCCCGGGCGCGCAGGCACATGGCCTGCGGGGACAGCCGGCGTACGTGAGGTCCCTGCACGCCGGCCGCCCGGACAACTTCAACGTATGGCACTGCGTGACACCTGGCAAGGCACTCGGTGCCAACAATTTCTCTCAGTTGTCATCCGCTGGACACGCATGAGCAGCAACGAGGCTGTTTCGCGTCGTTCTGTCCCTCTGTGTCCGGTCAGGCCGGGCGCCGGTACACATACGGCGTGGTGGTGGACAGAGCCCGGAAACCGAGCCGCAGGAGGATCGGCCTGCTCAGGTCGGTCGCGTCGACCTGCAGATAGCGAAAGCCATGCTCGGCGGCGATCCGGGCACGGTAGGCGATCAGTGCCCGGTAGATACCCCTTCCGCGCCACGGCTCCACGGTCCCGCCGCCCCAGAGCCCCGCAAAGCCGGTGCCCGGGTGCAGCTCCATCCGGGCCGAGCTCACCGGTTCGTCGCCCGCCATGGCCAGCACCCCGACGAAGCTGTCCGGGGCCTCGGCCAGCCGCGCCAGCACCTGGTGCCGCAGCCGGGACCCGTCCGAGCCGAACGCCCGCTCGTGGGCCGCGGCCATCAGCTCCACGCCGGCCGCATCCGACACCGTGCGCAGCGTGACCCCCTCGGGGAGCTCCACGGCCGCCGGGACGTCCGCCACCGGGGCGACCAGGAGGGTCTCCGGCGGCTCCGCGACGAAGCCGGCGTCCACCAGCCGCTGCCCCAGGTCGGCCGGCCGGTCGTGCGCGTACAGCTTCCACTCGAACTCGTCGTGGCCGAGCGCCGTGAAGTGCTCCACCTGCTCGGCGATGGCCGCATCCGCCCGTACGGCGTCCAGACCTGGGGCCGACCAGACGACACCGTTCCAGTCGTCGGCCGACCCGGCCTGCCGTACGACATCGGCGGTGCGCTCGACGCGGACGCCGGGCCCGTCGGGGCGGGCGTGCTCGCGCAACTCGCGGTCGAAGAGAGTCAGCAGGAGGTCGCGATCATGAGTCATCCGCCCACCGGAACACGACGGTACGGGCGCGGCAACCGGGTTTCACCGCCCGGACGCGCGAACGCCGGACGGGCTCGGCTGCTAGGGCGTGTTTCGAAAGTCCCGCCGGCCTGGCGACGCCTGGCCCGCACGCTCGCCGCATTGTCGGGCCCGCCCCGACACGCCCAGTATCGGGGCGGCCCTCCGCCTTGCGATCGCACGCACTGGACGACGCTCCTCATGGGGCACACATTGCCGGGCACGGCACCAGCCCGTCCGGCGACGGTGGGGCGGCCGGCCGGCAGGCCCCCGCTCAGCGGTCCTTGAGCGCCTGCTGGATCGTGCGCATCACTTCGTCGAGCGGTGCGTCCGTCCGTGCCACCGCGACGAGCACCTCGCCCTCGGTGCTCACCGACGCGGCGGGCGCCGGCGTCGATTCGGCCCCGGCGACGCGCCCGGCCCCGATGCCCGTCCCGAACGTGTCCCGGACAATCGCGAAGGCGTGGTCGAGCTGGGCCTCCACGTCGCCCTGCCCACCCGCCCGCAGCCAGCGGCGCAGCACATGGTTGTGCGCGGTGACGACGGCCGATGCCGCGACCTCCGCCAGCAGCGGGTCGTCGTTGCCGACATGGTGGTCGTGCTCGTCGAAGTGGCCCAGCAGATAGCGCGTGAACAGCCGCTCGTAACGGGCCACCGAGGCGATCTCGGCCTCCCGCAGCGTGGGGACCTCACGGGTCAGCTTGTAGCGGGCCACCGAGACTGCGGGCTTGGCCGCGTACATCTTCATGACTTCTTTGATGCCGCGGCAGACGGTGTCGAGCGGGTGCTCGTGCGCGGGGGCGGCATTGAGGACGGCCTCGGCACGGACGAGAGTGTCGTCGTGGTCGGGGAAGATCGCCTCTTCCTTGGAGCGGAAGTGCCGGAAAAAGGTCCGCCGGGCGACACCCGCGGCGCCCGCGATCTCGTCGACCGTCGTCGCCTCGTACCCCTTCGTGGCGAAGAGCTCCATCGCCGCGGCGGCCAGTTCGCGGCGCATTTTGAGCCGCTGGGCGGCGGCGCGCGTTCCTGCGGCACTCTCCGGAGCGTCGGGCGCGGCGGAGACACGGGGGGACCTGGCGGGCTGGGACATGGTGTGAACGTACTGCATCAGTGCGGGAGAGCGCGCCTGCGGGGGCGGTCCGCCCGGCCGTACGTCCCACGGCGGGGGCTGCGCGAGCGGATCGAGCAGCCCTCCCCATCCGGCCCCCGGCCCGGGAGCCGCCGGGGGGGGCGGCCGGGGCCGACCGCCCGGCCCGCGCCCCGGGCCCCCGTGGGGGCCCGGCCCGGGGGGCAACGCCCGCGAAATGGCGGGAGACCCCCCCCCCCCTAGCGGGGCGGCCGA
>NZ_JBEZKL010000156.1:0-16549 GCF_040704695.1 Streptomyces sp. NPDC048411 | reverse complement strand
CGGTGACGGAGGCGGGGGCGAGGTCGAGGTCGGCGGCGAGTTCGGAGGGGGCCGCCTTCCCGCCGCGTCCGGCGAGCTTGTGGAGCGTCTCGAACGGACCGGCCCCGCGGTCGTGCTGTGTGGTGCCGTGCCGCGCAGCGGGCACGGAGTTATCGTCACGGGGTGGAGACTCATCACCCCGCCCAGCCGGGTGCCGAGATTGTGGTGTGCGCCCTGTGCGGCACCACCGCCGACAGCGCGTACGCTCCGCCGACCTGGATCTGCTCCGTGGAGAACGGCAGGCGCCAGTACTTCTGTGACGACTGCGCCCGCACTCACATCAGGGCGATCGAGGGCCGCCTCGATTCGGCCTGGTGGTGACCTGCCCCCGGGCGCCGAGGCCCGTGCCAGCGCCGGGGTCGGGGTCGGCGGGGACGGTCCTGGGCACTGAGCCGGATCCTAGTGCCGGGAGGGGTACTAGGGCGTGATTCGAAAGTCCCGCCTGCCAGGCGGCGCTACTTTCGAAACACGCCCTAGGCCGGCGGGTCGTTGAGCAGCTCGTCCTCGGTCAGCCTCTGGCCGGTCAGCCCCTGGCCGGTCAGTTCCTGATCCAGGAATTCCAGATCCCGGTTCTGCTGATCGGGCAGGTCCTCGATGGGCCGGAACCCCGGGACCCAGGACTCCAGTTCGTCCCGCAGCCGCACCGTCGCACCCAGCTGGCACAGCACCCCGATCGTGCTCAGCGTCACCCGGTGTATCAGCAGATAGGCGGGCGGTAGATTCAGCTGCTTGCCCAGCTGGTGGGCGGGGGAGCGGGGATCCGCTATCCGGGCCGCCTGATTGCGCATCCAGCTGCGGGTGAAGGTGAACTCCTCCACCTGTGCCGGCTCGATGATGGGCAGGAGGTAGTCGAGTACCTCATCCGGGTCGAGGTCGATGGATTCCTTGACGAAGCCCTCCTCGCGCAGCAGTTCGTAGACTGCTTCCGCGTCACCCGCCAGCGTCAGCCGCAACGAGTCCCCGATGGGCTGAGGCAGGCCGCCCGGCAGCCGGTCCACCGTGCCGAAGTCCAGCACCCCGAGCCGCCATGGCCCGCTCCCACCGTCTTCCGCCTCCCCGTCCGCTTCCCCGCCCCCGGGCAGGAGCCGGAAGTTGCCGGGATGTGGGTCGGCGTGCAGCAGATTCGTGCGCGCCGGACCTGAGAAGAGGAATCGTGCCAGCAGCTGACCCGCCCGGTCCCGTTGCTCCTGGGTGCCCTCGGCGATCACCTCGGCCAGCGGGACACCGTCGATCCACTCCGTCACCAGTACCTGGTCGGACTGGTGCACCACACCGGGAACCACCACATCGGGGTCGTTCGCGAACTCCTCGGCGTGTTCCCGCTGCGACTGCGCCTCCAGTTCGTAGTCCAGCTCCTCCGAGACCCGGTCGCGCAACTCCGCGATGAGCGGCTTGATATCCATTCCGGGGATCAGCGGGCTGAGCAGCCGGGCGAAGCGGCTGAGTTGGGTCAGGTCCGAGAGCAGGGCCTCCCCGGCGCCCGGGTACTGCACCTTCACGGCGACGGCCCGCCCGTCGTGCCAGACCGCCCGGTGCACCTGCCCGATCGACGCGGCAGCCGACGGCTTGTCGTCGAATTCGAGGAACAGCTCCCGCCAGTTCTCACCGAGCCGATCCGTGAGCACCGCGTGGACGGTGCGGGTCGGCATGGGGGGAGCGGCCTCCTGCAGTTTGGTGAGCGCCGCCCGATACGGCCCGGCGACATCGTCGGGCAGGGCCGACTCGAAGACGGACAGGGCCTGACCGAGTTTCATGGCACCCCCCTTCAGCTCGCCCAGCGTGCGGAACAGCTGGTCCGCCGTGCGCTGCTGGAGTTCACGGGCCACTATCTCCGCGGACTTGCCGCCGATCCGCTTGCCCAGCCCCCACGTGGCACGGCCGGCGAAGCCGAGTGGCAGTGCGGCCAACTTGGCTGTACGGGTGACCGCTTTCCGGGGAAGATCAGACATACGCCCCTCCAAATCCCAGACTGCCGTGCCGCGTGCGGCGGTTACCCGGCCATTGTGTCCTGCGCTGCGCCGAGCCCGGAGGTGCGCTCCCTCCCAGTGTGCCCACTCGCCCCGCAGGAACAGTCGAGGTGTGGCGCGATCCGCTCCGACCGCCAGTCCAACAGCGGCAGGGCGGCCTCGCATCTGGCTCCCGTGCCGACGGGAAGTTCGCCATCGAGAAACGCCAGCGCCTGGGCCGCCGCGAGACCGGCCACCGCTGTCGCCAGCCCCAGGTCGCACGCCTGCACGGCGCCGCGCCGCCCGGACCGCCACTGTGCAAGCATTCGCGGCCACTGTGGATCCCGATCCGTGCGGTGCAGGTCCAGGCATCCCGCGCAGGCCGTACCGCCGGGCAGTACCAGCGGACCGACCACCCCGGTGGCCTCGATCACCCCGGCATAGAGATGAGGAGTGCCCGAAGCGATCCATGGCTCGGCTGCACGCGGGTCGGGGGCGTACGCCGCGAGACCGTCCCGCGGAGCGGCCACGACCAGGGACAACCCCGGACCACCACGCGACGGGGAGCGGTCGGGCCCCGTCGACCGGGGGGCGGGACCGACAGCGGATCGTCGCACCAACTGCCGGGCGGCGGTGTCCCTGCGCTCACCGACCGCAGTGGCCGGAAGCCCGCCGGGTGCGACATCCGACTGCTCGGCGACCCCACCGTCCAGGACTTCGACCAGGCCCACACCGGACCCGGACAGTACCGCCGCGATTGCCGCACCGACCCGGCCGGAGCCCCGCACCTGGACCCGCATCGCGCGACGGGCCGCCAGCCGTCTCAGCGCGCCACCGGGTTCGGGGTGCACGACCGAGAGCGACGCGAGGTCGGGGCGATGTCGCTCCAGTACGTCGGCCCGGTTCCGTAACGCATCGGCTTCCGGCCCGCCCGCCCGGACATCGTCGATCAGTCCCGCTTCCGCCAATCGCGCCACCAGGATGTCAACGTGATGGTCCGACAGGTCCAGTGCCCTGGCTTCCTCGCGCAGCAGCGGCAGGCCGCGCGTTCCATCGAGCAGTTCCAGGAAACTGCGCGTGGCGATATCCATCGGCCCCACCTTCACCGCGTGAGCGGGCGTCACTCCGAATTGCACGGTGTTCGTTCCACACCACGCTCGGCGCAGTGCGGGTTTCAACATCGGATGCATGGCTTCCCCCTGGCTCGTGTTCGTCCTGCTGCTGTCGCTGTTCCGTGCGATCTCCGTGCGGTCCGGAGTGATCTGCGTGCGCCGGCCGCGGACCGGAGCTTCGCGAGATCCGTTGCCAGAATGCAGGCTGGCGTCAAAGCGTGCAGAAAGTTATCCACAGGCATGGGGTATTAGTCGTTCAAATGGTGCGTGCCATGGACCGGATCATGTTCGAACCCTCCCGGAGGCGGGACTTCCCGCACTGACAGCGGGTACCGTCGGGGCGTGCCCGCCGACCCGTCACCCGGCTTCGCCGGGGAGACCCCCGCGCGCAGCGCCAAAGACCATCAGCGCAGCGCGGCCAGCCATCCGCCCCGTGTCTCGGTGACGAGCGCGGTCGAGGTCCGCAGGAGCACCCGCCGTAGCAGAACGGTCTCCGCGTACCGGGAGGGCGACCGCACCATCGTGCTGATCCCCGCCAGGATGTCAGAGGCGGAGGAGCGGCGCTGGGTGACCGTGATGCTTGACAAACTCGCGGCCCAGGAGCGCAAGCGCATCCTCGGCGACAGCGAACTCGCTGAGCGGGCCGAGCGGTTGTCCGCCCAGTATTTCGAGGGCCGGGCGAGGCCCGCCTCGGTGCGGTGGGTGACCAATCAGAACACCCGATGGGGGTCCTGCACCCCGGCGGAAGGCAGCATCCGTCTGTCGCACCGCCTGCAGGGTATGCCGGAGTACGTCGTCGACTACGTGCTCGTCCACGAGCTGGCGCATCTGCTGGTTCCCGGTCATGGTCCGCGGTTCTGGCGGCTGCTGGAGGCCTATCCGCGTACCGAGCGGGCCCGCGGTTACCTCGAAGGAGTGGTGGCGGCGGACCGGCTGCCTCATCTGCCCGCCGCGCGTGGTGAGTGACGTTCAGTGATTCTGTACCGGGTGTGTACCGACTTAGCTCGATGCCGGAGTTTGCGGTTAGCCTGGCGCGACGCATTCACATTCGGGATGGGGGACGGTCGTTACGCATGGCCAGGGAATTCCAACGCGGCCACAAGGCCAAGATCAGTGATCTCACGCCGGGGACGGATCTGTACGTAGGTGTGCAGATCACCGGTCCTGGACTGACCTTCGACATCAGCTGCTTCGGCCTCGATGCCCATGAGCAGCTCTCCGACGACCGGTATTTCATCTTCTTCAATCAGCCGAAATCGCCCGAGGAGTCCATTCAGCTCCTCGGTGCTCAGTCCGGTGACACCGAGTCGTTCCGGGTCACTCTGGACCGCATTCCGGCGAACATCCACAAGCTGTCGTTCACTGCGACAGTCGACGGTGCGGGGCAGATGTCGCAGATCGGTCCGGGATACATCCGGATCGTCGCGGGTGGCGAGGAAGTCGTCAGGTATGCCTTCACCGGATCCGAGTTCACCACCGAGCGCGCGGTGATGCTGGGCGACTTCTACCTGAAGGACGTCTGGCGGTTCGCCGCTGTCGGACAGGGCTTCGACGGCGGCCTCGACGCGCTGCTGAAGAACTTCGGCGGCGAGGTCGCCGAGGAGGCGCCCGCCGCAGCGCAGCCGCAGGCGGCGGCCCCCGCGTTCGCCCCACCCGCGCAGGCCCCGGCGCCCGCTCCGTCCTTCGGCGTCCCGTCCGCCCCCCAGGTCCCTCAAGTCCCGCAGCCGGCTCCGTCCTTCGGCGCCCCGGCCGCGCAGGCCCCCACTCCGCAGCAGCAGATGCATGCCGCGCCGACGATCGCGGCGCCGATGGCACCGCAGGGTGGCACCGTCCCGCCGCCCGCGCCCGCCCCCGCTCCCTACGGTCAGCCGGGACAGTCGCCCCAGCAGCCCCAGTTCGGGCAGTTTCCCGGCCAGGCCATGCCGGCCGCCCCGTACGGTCAGCAGGCCCCGGCTCCGTACGGTCAGCAGCCCCCCGGAATGCAACCGGGCATGCCCCAGGGCATGCCGCAGGCCGGTGCCGGTCTGCAGGCCGCGCTTCAGCCGTACAAGGAGACGGCCACCGGCCAGCGTTGGACGCCGCAGAACCAGCAGCTCATGCGGGTTGACCTCACCATGGGCGGTACACCGGTGCTCGCCCGTCAGGGCTCCATGGTGATGTATCAGGGCAAGGTCGACTTCAGTTACAAGGGTGCCGGTTTCGTGGGCCGCATGGTCGGGAATGCGACCGGCCAGGAAATGCAGCTGATGCGCTGTACCGGTCGCGGCCAGGTCTTCCTCGCCGAAGACGGTGCCCATCTGCACTCCATCGAGCTCCAGGGCGACGGCATCTGCGTCTCCGCGGAGAGCGTCCTCGCCTTCGACGAGTCGCTGCAGTACGAGGTCCGCAGGATCGAGGGTCACGGCATCCCCGGCGGCGCCCTGTTCACCATGCAGTTCCAGGGCAGCGGCACGGTCGTCGTCAAGACCCACGGCGTCCCTGTCGTCCTGCCGGTCACGCCGACCACGTTCGCCGACTGCAACGCCGTCGTGGCGTGGTCGTCCGCGTCCCAGGTGATCATCTCCAGCCAGGTCCGGCTGCGCCGCAACGCGTACCCGGGGCACAGCGGAGAGACCGTGAACCTCCAGTTCCGGGGAGCCCCCGGCAACTTCATCGTCGTCCAGCCCTACGAGGTCTGAGGGAGCCCGTCATGAACCAGCAGCTCGCGGGCTTCGCCCCGACCCCCGTCACGGCCCGTATGGAGAACCACGGCCATACGATGCTCAAGGTCGCCATGGCCACGGGCCAGGACCTCTACGCACGTACCGGCTCGATGGTGTCCTACGAGGGCTTCATCCAGTACGAGCCCAACCCGCCGGCCGTCCGGCAGATCGCCTCCCAGTGGATCACCGGCGAGGGCGCACCCCTGATGAAGTGCTCCGGTGACGGGCTGCTCTACCTCGCCGACTACGGCGCGGATGTGGTCGTCATCAATCTCAACAACGATTCCCTCTCGGTCAACGGCACCAACGTCCTGGCCTTCGACGGCCACCTCACCTGGGGCGTGGAGCGGGTCAAGGGGCTGGCGAAGTTCGCCGGCCAGGGCCTGTGGAACGTCTGCATCTCCGGCACCGGCTGGGTCGCGATCACCTCGCGCGGCACGCCGATCGTCGTCGACTGCGGACGCGGCGAGGACGAGACCTATGTCGACCCGGACGCCCTTGTGGCGTGGTCCCCGAACCTCAAGGTGAAGGGCAAGCGCAGCTTCAAGGCCTCCTCGCTGATCGGGCGGGGAAGCGGCGAGGCGTTCCAGATGGCGTTCTCCGGCCAGGGCATCGTCGTCGTCCAGCCGAGCGAGGACAGTACGGACCGCCTGCGGGTCCGGAACTGAGGGGGAGCGAGAACACACCATGCAGAGTCCGCTTTTCAACTACACGGAACAGCAGTCCCAGGACCGGTACACCCTGCAGAACCCGCAGCTCCTTCGGGTCTCGCTGACCGGCCACGACGACGTCCTCGCCCGCAAGGGAGCGATGGTCGCGTACCAAGGGCTGATGGAGTTCGACGGCGAGTACCAGTCGCACGGGCAGCGCCGCGCCCGCGCGAACACCGGTGAGGGTCTCGACCTGATGCGCTGCTCGGGGCAGGGCACCGTCTACCTCGCCAACCTCGCGCAGTACGTGCATGTCGTGGACGTCGACCGGGACGGCATGACGGTGGACAGCGCCTATGTCCTGGCGCTCGACTCGTCGTTGCACACCGAGGTCATCGCTGTGGACAGCCAGTACGGCATCTCGGGCACGGGCAAGTACCAGCTCAACATCTCCGGCACCGGCAAGGTCGCCTTGATGACGTCCGGCCAGCCGCTGATGATGCAGGTCACGCCCGACAAGTACGTCAACGTCGACGCCGACGCGATCGTCGCCTGGTCCAGCTCGCTGCGCGTGCAGATGCAGGCACAGACGCACTCCTCGGGCGTCTGGCGGCGGCGCGGCAACACCGGCGAGGGCTGGGAGCTCAGCTTCCTCGGACAGGGCTTCGCCCTGGTCCAGCCGAGCGAGGTGCTGCCCCCGCAGAGCGCCCAGACCGGCCAGGGGCTGCGCGCGCAGTACGGCATGGGCCAGCAGGGAGCGCACGGCCAGAACCAGAACAACGCCTGGAACTGAACCCCGGCGCACGGACACGGGTGAGGGGCGACCTCGTGAGAGGGCGCCCCTCACCCGTTGATGTCCGGGTCCGAGGGCCGTCGGTACGGCTACCGGCCGCCTTCCAGCGCCGCGCGCGTACGTGCCACCAGCCGCACCACCGAGGTGTCGGCCACCTCGGCCACCTCGTCGTACGCGAACCAGCGCAGATCCAGCGACTCGTCGCTGATCATTTCCGTCGCGCCCGACGGCGCCAGCGCCGCGTACTGCACATCCAGATGCCAGTGGCAGGGCGCCGGGATCGGATGCCGGTCCAGCACCACCGGGCCGCCCGCCAGCAGCGTCAGACCGCTGATGCCGGACTCCTCGGTGGCCTCGCGCAGCGCCGCGGCCGCCAGCGTGGCGTCCTCGGGTTCGCAGTGGCCGCCCATCTGCAGCCACATCTGCAGCTTCCGGTGCAGTGTCAGCAGCACCCGTCCGCGCTCCGGATCGACGACCAGCGCGCTGGCCGTCAGATGCCCGGCCCCGCAGGCCTTCCACATGCCGTCCGGATGCTGTGCCAGATGGTCGAGATAGGTCTGCCGCAGCTGCTTTTGATCAGCGTCGGCCCGGTTCTCGTACCTCTTCAGCAGGAGAACGGCGTCGTCGTACAGGCTCACTGGTCGGTGTCGTCCTTGCCGTCGCTGTCACCGGTGGCGCCGGTTTCCTCGCCCTTGTCGTCCGCGGGCTTCCGAGGACCCTTCGCGGCTTCGCCGAGCATCTTGTCCAGCTCGGAGAAGTCCAGCTGCTCGTGGTGCACGAACCCGTCCGGGTCGTCCAGGTCATGCGCGGTCGGCAGCATGTCCGGGTGCTCCCAGAGCGCGTCGCGCCCGTCGAGACCGCGCGCGTCTGTGAGCGACGCCCACAGACGCGAGGCGTCCCGCAGCCGCCGAGGCCGCAGCTGCAGCCCGATCAGTGTGGCGAACGTCTGCTCGGCCGGGCCGCCGGAGGCACGGCGCCTGCGCATCGTCTCGCGCAGTGCGTCCGCCGAGGTCAGCCGGGACTTCGCGGCTTCGTGGACCACCGCGTCCACCCAGCCCTCGACCAGCGCGAGCGCCGTCTCCAGCCGGGCCAGCGCCGCCTTCTGCTCCGGTGTGTCCTCCGGCTGGAACATGCCCTGCTGAAGGGCGTCCTGAAGCTGCTCGGGCTGCGACGGGTCGAACTGGCCGACCACGTCCTCCAGCTTGCTGGTGTCGACCTTGATGCCGCGCGCGTACCCCTCGACAGCGCCGAACAGATGCGAGCGCAGCCACGGCACATGGGCGAAGAGCCGCTGGTGGGCAGCCTCGCGCAGGGCGAGATAGAGCCGCACCTCGTCCTGCGGCACGCTCAGGTCCTTGCCGAACATCTCGACGTTCAACGGAAGGAGCGCGGCCTTGCCCGCAGGGCCGAGCGGCAGCCCGATGTCGGTCGAACCGACCACCTCACCCGCCAGCACACCCACGGCCTGCCCGATCTGCTGACCGAACATCGCACCGCCCATCGACCTCATCATGCCGATCAGCGGGCCGGCCATGGCCTGCATCTCCTCGGGCAGCACATCGCCCATGGCCATGCCGACACGCTCCGCCACCGGGTCGACCAGCTTCTGCCAGGCGGGAAGGGACGCCTCGACCCACTCCGCACGGCTCCATGCCACGGTCGAGACCGCACCGGAGGGCAGCGATGTCACGCCGTCCAGCCAGTGATCGGCCAGGCGCAGCGCCTCGTCGACCGCCGACCGCTCGGACGGGCCGACGCTCGCGTCCTTCGTTCCGTCCGGCGTGCCCTGCGAAACCGTCTGGCGGGCGATCTGCTTGGCCATGTCCCAGTTCACGGGACCGCCCTCGTAGCTCAGCATCTGGCCGAGCTGCTGGAAGGCGGCTCCCAGGTCGTTAGGGTTCATCGTGCCGAACATCGCCGCGAACGGGTTGTCCCCGCCCGCGCCCGGCCCGAAGCCGAACGGGTTCGCCGGCCCGCCCGAACCCTGCCCACCTCCGGTGGGGTCCTTCTTCTTGCCCTCGTCGCCGTTCTCCGGCTCCTCCGGCGGAAGGCCGAATCCGAATGGGGTGTCACTCACGGGTTTCCTCGGCTCGTAGGGCCGCCGGCTCGAACCGACGGCGACTGCCCGACATCACCATCCAGCGTAGACACCATGTCCGCTCAGGGCCTCAGTGCTCCGCCGGGTCCCGGCCTGCGGCAGGATGGACGCCACCTGGTACGCACGCCTCATTCGGGTACGTACTGAAGACAACCGCTGGAGACGCCCGGTGAGTTCCCCAGATCCTCAGGTTCGCGCAGCGCGAAACCTGGCCGACCCTTCGCACGAGAGCACGCCCTCGAAAAGCCGCTCCAAGAGCCGCGGCCCCGTCGTCGCGGTCACCGGTGCCGCGACCGGCGTCGGTGAGCTGCTCACCGCGCGCCTCGCGGCATCCGAGGAGATCAAGCAGGTCATCGCCATCGACGAGCGTCGGGGCGAGGTCTCCGATGCGACCTGGCACATTCTCGACGTGCGCGACCCCGCCATCGCCGAGAAACTGCGCGGCGCAGACGTCGTCGTCCATCTGGCACTCGATCTCGACCTGGAGACCGACCCCGCCGCCCGTACCGCGTACAACGTCCGCGGCACCCAGACCGTGCTGACGGCCGCCGCGGCCGCCGGAGTCCGCCGGGCCGTGCTCTGCACCTCGGCGATGGTCTACGGGGCGCTGCCCGACAACGACATCCCGCTCGCCGAGGACGCAGAGCTGCGCGCCACGGCCGAGGCCACCGGTGTCGGTGACCTCCTGGAGATCGAACGGCTCGGCCGTCGCGCGCCTCGTGCCCACCCCGGGCTCAACGTCACCGTGGTCCGCCCCACCGTTCTGGTCGGCGGTACGGACACGGCGCTGACCCGCTACTTCGAGTCGCCGCGCCTCCTCGTCGTCGCCGGATCGCGCCCCGCCTGGCAGTTCTGCCACGTCGACGACCTGGTCACAGCGCTCGAGTACGCCGCGCTGGAGAAGATCGACGGGGAGTTCGCGGTCGGCTGCGACGGCTGGCTGGAGCAGGAGGAGGTCGAGGAGCTCAGTGGTGTACGCCGGATGGAGCTGCCCTCCGCCGTCGCCCTCGGTGCCGCAGCACGGCTGCACCGGATCGGTCTCACCCCGTCCCCCGCGGGCGACCTCGCATACACGATGCACCCCTGGGTGGTCAGCGTGAGCCGACTGCACGACGTCGGCTGGCGTCCCCGGTGGACCAACGAGGAGGTGCTCGCCGCGCTCCTCGAAGAGGTCGAGGGCCGCCACACCGTCGCCGGACGCCGGCTCGGCCGCAAGGACGCCACCGCTGCCGGTGCCGCCGGTGCGACCGTCGCGCTGCTCGGCACCGCCGCCCTGGTCCGTCGCGCCCGCAAGGCACGCCGTCGCATCTAGCGCCTTTCCCGGCAAGTTCGGCCCCGATGGATCGCCGGTGGAAAAGGGCTATTCCGCGAAGTCGGCGCGGTACGGCACGATGGGCGGCATGGCACCCACCCACGACCACCCCGGTGAGCAGGCGGCGCAGGACCCGATCCGGCTGCTGGAGATCCGCGAGACACCGTTGTCGGTCGACGAGATCTTCCGCGCCGTCGGGGACGACGCCGCGGGCGGCACCGCGCTCTTCGTCGGCACGGTGCGCAATCACGACGGCGGACAGGACGTCGGCGCGCTGGGCTACTCCTGCCATCCGTCGGCGCAGGACGAGATGCGCCGGGTGGCCGAGAAGGTCGTGGCCGAGTTCCCGGTCCGGGCGCTGGCGGCAGTACACCGTGTGGGTGAACTGAAGGTGGGAGATCTGGCCGTCGTCGTCGCCGTCTCCTGCCCGCACCGCGCGGAGGCGTTCGCGGCGTGTCGCAAGCTCATCGACGATCTCAAGCACGAGGTTCCGATCTGGAAACACCAGCGGTTTTCCGATGGCACGGAGGAGTGGGTCGGCGCCTGCTGAGCTCAAACCCAACCGGCGGTCATCCGCCCCGATTTGCGTAACCGCACCCCTGCCATGAGCGTTGGATCTGCAGATGGCTAATCTGCTGATCGGCGGTTGCGGTCGCTCATGGGGTAGGGAGGTCGTCATGGCAGCACTTGCCTGGTTGCTGATTCCGCTTTTCGCTGCTCTCGGCGCTGCGATATGGGGGAGCTGGGCCGCCAGAAATCGCACGACCGGCGATGTCACCGAACTCGCCGGGTATGCCCGGTTCCGTGAGGCGATGGAGAAATCTCACTCCGGTTCCGACGCTGCCTGAGGCAGCACCGTACGTACGCAGTCGCCGATCCGCATCGCGGCGCCGACTGCCCACGCCGATCGGCACAGCACCTCACCTGGCGCTCCGCCCCTTACGGACCGGCCCCGGCGGTGCACTGACAGACCCTTCCCGTACTGTCGTTCCATGCCACGCCGCACCGCGACGATGCTCGCCTCCACACTGATCCTCATCGCGCTGCTCTGCGCGGGCGTGCTGATGAAAGTGCCGTACTCGGAGATGTCTCCCGGTCCGACGGTGAACACGCTCGGCAAGGTCGGTGGAGAACCGGTCCTGCAGATCTCCGGGCACAAGACGTACAAGACGTCCGGCAACCTCAATATGACGACGGTGCGGGTCACGGGCGCCGATTACAACATGAACCTCGTCGAGGCCGTCTACGGCTGGCTCGCCCACGACAGCGTCGTCGTCCCGCACGACACGCTGTATCCGAACGGCAAGACCGAGCAGCAGTCGACGCAGGAGAACGCCGAGGAGTTCAGCCAGTCCCAGGAGAGCGCCAAGGTCGCCGCCCTGACCGAGCTGGGCATCCCGGTGACCTCGCGCGTCGTGGTCTCCACGGTGATCAAGGGCAGCCCCGCGCAGGGCAAGCTGCACGCGGGCGACGTGATCAAGGCGGTCGACGGTACGGCGGTCAGACAGCCCGAGGACGTCGCGAAGCTCGTCACCAAGCACAAGCCCGGTGAGAACGTCACGTTCACGGTGATCCCGGCCAAGACGGCGGCTGCCGCCGAGAAGGCCGGCAAGGAGCCGCAGGGTTCCGAGAAGATCACCATCACGACGGCGAAGGCGGCCAAGGAGAACCGGGCGATCGTCGGCATCCAGGCGGGGACGGATCACACGTTCCCGTTCCGGATCGACATCAAGCTCGCCGATGTGGGCGGCCCGAGCGCCGGTCTGATGTTCTCCCTGGGCATCATCGACAAGCTGACGCCCGGCCAGCTGACCGGCGGCAAGTTCATCGCGGGCACCGGCACCATCGACGACCAGGGCAAGGTCGGCCCGATCGGCGGCATCAACATGAAGCTGGTCGGCGCGCGCAACGCGGGCGCCAGGTACTTCCTGACGCCGGACGACAACTGCAGGGCCGCCGCGTCCGACACCCCCAGCGGGCTCACGCTCGTGAAGGTCAAGACGATCGACGACGCGAAGAAGTCGCTGGAGAAGATCCGCACGGGGGACACGGCCGCTCTGCCGAGCTGCTCGGCAGGCTGACCGCGCCCCCACGGGTACGGCGGGCGCGATGCCGCCCGCCGTGGCAGGACTCTCAGGACTCGAACGTGGCGGCCAGCGCCTCGGCCAGCCCCGGTACCAGACCCGCGCCGGTCAGGACCTCGCTCGCGGAGTCCTTCTCCCGGAGCCGTACGGCGGACTCCCGCGCACCGTTGCGCAGGACGGCCACGGTCATCCGCACCTCCTGCCGGTCGGGGTGCCGGGCGACCCACTTCGTCAGCTGGGCGTCGCTGAGCCCGTCCGGTACGGAGGCCTCGGCGGACGGCGGCAGCATCAGGCGCTCCACCGTCATCGCGCATCCGGCCACCGAGTCGGGCCAGGCAATGGTGGCGAGGAACTCGTCCAGCGCCTTTCCGCGGGGGATCTCCTCCTGCTCGATCGGGGTGAATGCGGCGGTCGTCGACTCCGGGCTGTCGAGACCGAGCTGGGCGGCGAGCCCCGGCTCCTGGGCGCGCAGCTTGGCGGTGTCGACGAGAGCGAAGAGCCGGGCGGGCTGGTCCCAGCCGAGGCCGGCGGCGTACTCGTCGATTTCGAGCACGGCGACGGTGAGGGGGCTTGCGGCCATCGGGGGGCCTGAGGGGGAAACGTTGGGCATGCCCAACATCCTGCCTCCTTCTGCCCCGGTAACGGGAACTAGGTAAAGCCTCAGTAAGTTGCATAGGTGGGCTCTACGATCGCTGGGCCCGCTTCACACGACAGCAAACTTCGAGGTGCGCACGTTGGCTTTCCAGATGCCGGACCGCGGCGGAGGCCCGACCGGGCCACGGATCAGAGTCGGCCGCCCGTCCCGGCGCGCCCGTACCCTGCTCATGACACTCGGCGTCCTGGCGATTCTCGCCATGGCGTTCGTCATGTTCGCCGGGTTCTGGACGGACTGGCTCTGGTACCGGTCGGTTGCATATTCGTCCGTCTTCACCACCACCCTGTGGACCAAGATCGGGCTGTTCCTCGTCTTCGGACTGCTGATGGCGATCGCTGTCGGCCTGAACATCTGGCTCGCGCACCGGCTCCGGCCGCCGCTGAGCGCGATGTCCCTGGAGCAGCAGAGCCTGGACCGCTACCGGATGAGCGTCGCCCCGTACAAGAGGTGGGTACTGCTCGCGGTCACCGCGCTCGTCGGGCTGATCGCCGGAGCGTCCGCATCGGGCCAGTGGCGCACATGGCTGATGTACGTGAACGGCGTGGCGTTCGGGCAGAAGGACCCCCAGTTCCATCTGGACGTCTCCTTCTACGCCTTCGACCTTCCGTGGTACCGCTTCCTGCTGGGCTTCGGCTTCGCGGCCACGGTGCTCTCGCTGATCGCCGCCGCGCTGACCCACTACCTGTACGGCGGGCTCCGCATCACCAGTCCCGGCGCGCGGGCCACCGGCGCGGCCACCGGCCATCTGTCGGTGCTGCTCGGCGTCTTCGTCTCGCTGAAGGCCGTGGCGTACTGGCTCGACCGGTACGGGCTGGCGGTGAAGTCCAGCGACTTCAAGGCGACGGACAACTGGACGGGCCTGCGGTACGTCGACGCCAACGCCTATCTGCCGGCGAAGACGATCCTGTTCTGCATCGCCGCGATCTGCGCCGTGCTGTTCTTCGCGACGCTGTGGCGCCGCACCTGGCAGCTCCCGATGATCGGCTTCGGTCTGATGGTGCTCTCCGCGATCCTGATCGGCGGGCTGTACCCGGCGATCGTGCAGAAGTTCCAGGTCCAGCCGAACGAGCAGGCCAAGGAAGCCCCGTTCATCCGGAAGAACATCCAGGCGACGCGTGACGCGTATGACATCGACGACGCCCGGGTGACCGACTACTCGGGCAAGAGCACCACGACGGACGACGCGAAGCTGCGCGCGAGCGCGGACGACGCCGCGAGCTACCGGGTGATGGACCCCAACGTCGTCTCCCCGGCCTTCCAGCAGCTCCAGCAGAAGCGGAACTACTACCAGTTCCCCAAGACTCTGGACGTCGACCGCTACAAGGACGCCGCCGGCAAGGACCAGGACACGGTCATCGGTCTGCGCGAGCTCAACCTGGACGGCATCCCCAAGCGCAACTGGATCAACGACCACTTCACGTACACCCACGGCTACGGCGCCATCGCCGCTCGGGGCACCACGACGGGCAAGAACCCGAACGGGTCCCCGGACTTCACCGAGTCGGGTCTGCCGACCACCGGCGAGCTCGGTACGTACCGGCAGCAGATCTACTACGGCGAAAAGACCGAGCAGTACTCCATCGTCGGCGGGCCCCAGAAGGAGCTCGACTACGAGGAGGACGGCGAGAAGACCACCAGCTACAAGGGCAACAGCGGAGTCAGCCTCTCCAACGCGTTCAACCGCGCCGCGTACGCGGTCTCGTTCAGCGAGCCGCAGATCCTCTACTCGGGGGCCATCGGCGAGGGCTCGAGGATCCTCTACAACCGCACGCCCAAGGAGCGCGTCGAGGCGGTCGCCCCGTGGTTGACCATCGATGGCGACGCGTACCCGGCGGTGGTGAACCACCGCATCCAGTGGGTCGTCGACGCGTACACCACCACCAACGGGTACCCGTACGCCTCGCGCACGACGCTCGGTGACACCACGGCCGACTCGCTGACCACCAATCAGCGCGCGGTCGTCGCCCAGCAGAACCAGGTCAACTACATCCGCAACTCGGTGAAGGCCACCGTCGACGCGTACGACGGCAAGGTCACGCTGTACGAGTGGGACACCAAGGACCCGGTCCTCAAGACCTGGCGCAAGGCGTTCCCCGGGACCGTGAAGCCACGGGGCGACATTCCCCAGGACCTGATGGCCCACCTGCGGTACCCGCAGGACCTGTTCAAGGTGCAGCGCGAGCTGCTCACCCGCTACCACGTCACCAACCCCGCACAGTTCTACAGCGGCAGTGACGCGTGGCAGGTCCCGGACGACCCGACGAAGAAGGAGTCCGGCGCCGTCCCCCCGTACTACCTGAGCATAAAGATGCCGGACCAGCCGGCCCAGAAGTTTTCGCTGACCACCACGTTCACCCCGAAGGGGCGGCCCGACCTCGGGGCGTTCATGGCGGTGGACGCGGATGCGGCCAGCAAGGACTACGGCACCATACGGTTGCTCAGAGTCACCACGACGGTGAAGGGCCCCGGGCAGGTGCAGAGCGAGCTCAACGGCAACGGCGATGTCGCCGAGTTCGTGAGAAACCTCAAGGGAACCGACTCCGACATCGAGTACGGCAACCTGCTGACGGTGCCGCTCGAAGGGGGCTTCCTCTACATCGAGCCGGTCTACACGCGCGGTGGCACGCAGAACTACCCGCTGCTGCGCAAGGTGGCTGCCTCGTACGGTTCGAAGACCGTCTTCGAGAACAGCCTCGGGGAGGCGCTCAACGCGGTCTTCGGGGTGGAGGGCACCGAAACCACGCAGCCGCCGGGCGAGACCACGAAGCCACCTGCGACCACCGGCGACGTCGCGCTCAAGCAGGCGATCGCGGATGCGCAGAAGGCCTATGCGGAGGGTGAGGCAGCCTTGAAGAAGCAGGACTGGACCGCCTACGGCAAGGCCCAGGCCGATCTGCAGGACGCGCTGAAGCGTGCGGCGGCGGCCGCGCCCAAGGGCAGCTGAGCAGCTGCCGGTAAAGCGCCACCTCCGCGTCGTGGTACGGTTTGAACACAACGACGCGGGGTGGAGCAGCTCGGTAGCTCGCTGGGCTCATAACCCAGAGGTCGCAGGTTCAAATCCTGTCCCCGCTACTGAAAGACGAAGGCCCGGATTCTTTCAGGGAACAAGCAGGTGGGGTCCTCCGACAGGGCCTCCCCCACTCCCGCGGTGATGGCGG
>NZ_JBEZKL010000155.1:0-16597 GCF_040704695.1 Streptomyces sp. NPDC048411 | reverse complement strand
CACGTCCTCGATGATCACTGCTGCCAGACCCGAAAATACCGTAGCCACAAGAGAGTTGACATCCATCACAAGATCATGATCGAGACGGCTACACGACGTCACCACCGACTACGGGCCAGACCCGTTAAATTGACACACCCGGACCCCCCCGGGGCGGGGTCCTTGCGGGAGAAGACCCTGTATTAGCTGCTGGGCGCGATGCACCAGCCGGCTGCGGGCGTCGTCGGTGACGGCGACCAGGTGACCGAGGTCCTCGCCCTGCGCGGCGAGTTCACAGTCGACGCCGGCCTCGCGCAGCAACTGGTCGGCCCTCCACCGGTACAGGATGCGGGCCGGGCCGTTGTGGAACTCCCAGTGGTGCCAGCCGCAGCCGCTGCAGCTGTGATACCGCCGCATGCGGGGGCGGCTGACGAGGTCGTGGAGTACTTCGATGAGGCCGTGGAAGGTGTCCTCGCCGGCGGCAGTGCGGCGGTCAGGCGCCGGATCCGGTCTTCGCCGGCCGAGCCGATCGGTGCGGTGCAGCCGATTCGGGCGCGGGCGTCGATGACGAACTCGACGAGAGGACACGGATCCTGACGGACCGGATCCGGAGGCCGGTCGGCGCAGCACCGACGTGAAGGCGGGCCAGGCGGTGCGGACGATCCGGCGGTGCCGGAGTACCGCCGCGGCACCACCGTGCGCGGCGGCCAGGACCGGAGGAAATCACCCGGGCTGTCGGAATCCGGATGTCAGGAACCCGACCCCATCAAGGACGTGACATGCACAGGTCGACAATGGCAGACTCTTCTCCGGCCGCGCGGGGCTGGACGTTCCCCACAGGGATCTCGCACCGCTGCGGTCATGTCCTCCTCACCGCACCACCAGCTCTACTCGGGCAGTACCCCCTGCCCGGGCTGTCACCGGCCGCAACCCCGGTCGCCGCAGAAGGAGTTCCGAGTGAGAACGACCCCCCGTAAAGCTGTTGCCGCGAGCGCGCTCATAGCGGCCGCCGCGATGATCGCCGTTGCGCTCCCCACTCCCGCCACCGCCGGCACCCAGGCCGACGCGCCCAAGGCGAAGGTCCAGGCCGGGGCGCTGCAGGTCCAGCTCAGCGCGAGCGAGCGCGCCACGCTGCTCGCCGACGCGCAGGCCACCGTCGCCACCACCGCCAAGACCCTGGGCCTGGGCGGCCAGGAACAACTGCTGGTGAAGTCCGTCCTGAAGGACGCCGACGGCACAGTGCACACCCGCTACGAGCGGACCTTCGCGGGCCTGCCGGTCCTCGGCGGCGACCTCGTCGTCCACGCGGCGGCGAACGGCGCCGTCAAGAGCGTCAGCAAGGCGACCAAGGCGACGGTGAAGGTCGCATCGACCACCGCCGTGAAGAGCGCCGACTCGGCGAAGGCCTTCGCGCTCGACCGCGCCAAGGCCAAGGGCGCCACCGCCCCGAAGGCCGGCACCGTCCGCAAGGTCGTCTGGGCCGCCTCCGGCAAGCCCGTGCTGGCCTGGGAGTCCGTGATCGGCGGCGTGCAGCACGACGGCACCCCGTCCGAGCTGCACGTCATCACCGACGCCACCACCGGTGCCAAACTGTTCGAGTACCAGGGCATCGAGACCGGCACCGGCACCGGCCAGTACAACGGGCAGGTCACCCTCGGCACCACGCTGTCGGGCTCGACCTACGAGATGACCGACGGCACCCGCGGCGGCCACAAGACGTACGACCTGAACGGCGGCAGCTCCGGCACTGGCACGCTGTTCACCGACGCGGACGACGTCTGGGGCAACGGCCTGCCGAGCGACCGTCAGACCGCCGGTGTTGACGCCGCGTTCGGCGCCCAGGCCACGTGGGACTACTACAAGAACGTCCACGGCCGCAACGGCATCAGGAACGACGGCGTCGGCGCCTACTCCCGCGTGCACTACGGCAACGCCTACGTCAACGCGTTCTGGTCCGACTCCTGCTTCTGCATGACCTACGGCGACGGCTCCGGCAACACCAAGCCGCTCACCTCCCTCGACGTGGCCGCCCACGAGATGAGCCACGGCGTCACCTCCAACACCGCCGGCCTGATCTACAGCGGCGAGTCCGGCGGCCTCAACGAGGCGACCTCGGACATCATGGCCGCGGCCGTCGAGTTCTACGTGAACTCCGCGACCGACCCGGGTGACTACCTGGTCGGCGAGAAGATCGACATCAACGGCAACGGCACCCCCCTGCGCTACATGGACCAGCCGAGCAAGGACGGCACGTCCAAGGACGCCTGGTACTCCGGCATCGGCAGCATCGACGTCCACTACTCCTCCGGCCCGGCCAACCACTGGTTCTACCTGGCCTCCGAGGGCAGCGGCGCCAAGGTCGTCAACGGCGTGAGCTACAACAGCCCGACCTCCGACGGCCTGCCCGTCACCGCGATCGGCCGCGACGCCGCCGCTAAGATCTGGTACCGCGCACTGTCGACCTACATGACCTCCTCCACCAACTACGCCGCCGCCCGCACCGCCACCCTGCAGGCGGCCGCCGACCTGTACGGGCTCGGCAGCGACACCTACAACAACACCGCCAACGCCTGGGCCGCCATCAACGTCGGCCCCCGCATCGTCCAGGGCGTGACGGTCACCGACCCCGGCCTCCAGACCACGCTGGTCAACAAGTCCGCGAGCCTGCAGATCCAGGCCACCAGCACCAACCCGGGCGCGCTGACCTACACGGCCACCGGCCTGCCGGCCGGCCTGTCGCTCGACGCCTCCACCGGCCTGATCTCCGGCACCCCCACCAAGCTGGGCACCAGCACGGTCACGGTCACGGTCACGGACTCGACCAACGCCTCCTCCACCGCGACGTTCACCTGGAACGTCGTCAGCGTGATCAAGACCTTCGAGAACACCACCGACGTCGCCATCCCCGACGGGGGCGCCGCGGTCTACTCGGACGTCAACGTCACCGGGATCGCCGGCAGGGCACCGAGTGCCCTCAAGGTCGACGTGAACATCAAGCACACCTGGCGCGGTGACCTGGTCATCGACCTGGTGGCCCCTGACGGCACGCTGTACCGCCTGAAGGATTCCAACATCAACGACTCGGCCGACGACGTGCTCGCCACCTACACCGTGAACGCCTCCAAGAAGACCGCCAACGGCACCTGGAGGCTCAAGGTCCAGGACATGTTCCGCGGCGACAGCGGCTTCATCGACAGCTGGAAGCTGAACTTCTGACCTCAATAGCAGCACACTGAGGCGGCGGGACTCCTCCCGCCCGGGCCCGGCTGGCCATGACCGGCCGGGCCCGAACGCTGCTCCGGGCTGCGGGCCACGAGACCCGCGACGAATTGCAGATCCACCTGGTCCCTGTGCTGCCGGGCGGTGGAGTGCGGCTGTTCGGAGTGCGGCTGTTCAAGGAGATGGGCGACCGCACCCGCGAGTTCGAGACCACCAGGGTCATCGACCTCTCCGGGGTCGCCCACCTCCGGCTGCGCGACTGCGGCTACGGCCATCAGCGACCTCCAGGCTGGATGCGGCTGCGCGCCGTGAGCGAAGGCCGACGGTCCCCCGCGCGCCCCACTGCAACCGGAAGCCGAACCAGTCCACCTGTCGCGGAAGAACACGCTGGGCTTGTTCACGGGCGCATTGTTTGGGGCATCTCGGGGGCGGGCGCGGGGCGGCGTGCGGTGTCGCTGATGCGGATCAGGATGCCGATGAGGGCCCAGTTGGCGATGACGGAGGAACCGCCGTACGCCAGGAACGGCATCGTCATACCGGTCAGCGGGATCAGGCCCATCACACCGCCGGCGACGACGAAGACCTGCAGGGCGAACGCGCCCGACAGGCCGATGGCGAGCAGTTTGCCGAATGGGTCGCGGGCCGCGAGGGCGGTGCGTAGGCCGCGCTCCACGATCAGGCCGTAGATCAGCAGGATTGCCATGCCGCCCGTCAGGCCCAGTTCCTCGGCGAAGGTGGCAAGGATGAAGTCGGAGTTGGCGGCGAACCGGATGAGGTCGGAGTGACCCTGCCCGAGGCCGGTGCCGAGAGTGCCGCCGGAGCCGAACGCCCACAGCGCCTGCATCGACTGCTCGGAATGACCGGCCACGCCCTGGTGGCTGAGCGTGTATTCGCGCATGGGGTCGAGCCAGGCCTGGACACGTTGCTGGACATGCGACTCGAAGGAGGCGACGCCGACGGCGCCGGCCGCGGACATCAGCAGACCGAAGACGATCCAGCTGGTCCGCTCGGTGGCGACATACAGCATGATGACGAACATTCCGAAGAACAGCAGCGACGTGCCGAGGTCGGTCTCGAAGACCAGGATCAGGATCGAGAGGAACCAGATGACCAGGATCGGGCCGAGGTCGCGGCCGCGTGGCAGGTACAGGCCCATGAAGCGGCGGCTGGCCAGAGCCAGCGCGTCGCGCTTGACCATCAGGTAGCCGGCGAAGAAGACCGCGAGCACGATCTTCGCGAACTCACCGGGCTGGATGCTGAAGCTGCCGACGTGGATCCAGATCTTGGCACCGTATATGTCGGCGCCCAGGCCCGGGACCAGCGGCAGCAGCAGGAGGAAGAGCGCGCCGACCATGGAGATGTAGGTGTAGCGCTGCAGGACGCGGTGGTCCTTGAGGAATATCAGCACCACGATGAACAGCGCGATGCCCATCGCCGTGTACATCAGCTGCCGTGGCGCGGCTGTTCCCGCCTGCTTGATCGACTGCAGCAGCTTGGACTGGTCCAGTCGCCAGATGACGACCAGGCCGAGCCCGTTCAGCAGCGTGGCCAGCGGCAGCAGCAGCGGGTCCGCATGCGGGGCGGACTTCCGTACGACGAGATGGGCGACGCCGGCCAGTAGGCCCAGGCCCAGGCCGTAGCTCAACAGGCCGGACGGCACTTGGCTGTTGATGGCCAGGCCCACGTTGGCGTAGGCGAACACCGGGATGACTACGGCGAACACCAGCAGCGCGAGCTCGGTGTTGCGCCGGCTCGGCGCGCCGATCGTGTTCGTGTGGTGCGTCGACCTATTCGATGTACTGGTCATCGTGTGACGTGGCCTCTCACGGCTTGCGTGCTGCTGACCGCACAGCGAGGAGACGACCTTCTGCTCTCCTGCGACAGGCCGGGGCCGGAGCCGGGCCTGGGAGTGGGTGCGGTAGTGGTCTGGGACGGCGACGTCGAAGTCAGCGGAGTCGGCGGCGCTGTTGCCTTGATATCGCCTTAGACGTGAAGGAAGCGTGTGTGGTTCCTGTGGTGCCTGTGGCACCGCCGGCCTTGCCCTGGCCCGTCCTGGTGTTGTTCTGGGACTCGGTATCGTGCTGTCGTTCCCGGCCCTTGCGAGTCCTTCGAACCGTTCCTGTCCAGTGCGCATGAGTGAGCCCTGGACCCACTGCTGTGTACTGGGCGCATCCGGAACCGTGTTGGATGCTCTGGGTTCCCGCTTTCGCGTCCCGTTCGGTGACGGCTCTCCAGGGGGCCGGTCCGTGGCACTCCGCCGTGCCGCATCGGGCAGTCGCCATGCGCGACTTCAGCAGCCGGCGATGTCACAGCTCTACGCCGCACCGGACCGCAGTGCGCACTACGTCCTCGCCCATGGGAAGGGTGAGGTGCCCCGGGTCGACCTGCGCGCGTCGCGCTGCGGGCCACGCAGGTGGCAGCGAAGAAGAACGGCGGCTACGCGAAGCCGCACCTCCTCCGATTTCTTGAGTCGTCGCCCCAAAAAACGTGCGTGCGTACGGGGTTTCGGCCGTGCCAGGATGGCGTGGGGAAGCGAGGTCTCGTGGACGAGTTGAGGCGTTTTGGCCTGGCGCTGGTCGCGTGGGCGGCCGGCGGAGCGGGGGCGGGTGCGGCCGCCACGGTGGCGCGGGAGCTCGCCGGCTGCGGTGTGCGCATGGTCGTGCTCGTCGAGGGGAGCAGTGATCAGGTCGCGCTCGAAGCGCTGGCCACGCGCTACGGCCGCGATCTCGATGCGGAGGGCGTTGCGGTCGTACCGCTCGGAGGCGCGATGAGCATCGGGCGCTTCCTGGACGTGTGCGGTCCTCCGGGGCTCGGCCTCCCGCTGGCCGGTCTCTGCGACATCGGCGAGGAGCGGCACTTCCGGCGTCACCTGGAGCGGGTCGGACTCGGGTCCGGTCTCACGCGCGCGGGACTGGAGACACTCGGTTTCCATGTGTGCGTCGCCGACCTGGAGGACGAGTTGATCCGCGCTCTCGGGGCCGAGGGTGTGCAGCAGGTGATCGAGGCCCAGGGTGAGATGCGCCCCTTCCACACCTTCCAGGGCCAGCCGGCACAGCGGGAACGGCCTGTGGAACACCAGCTGCGACGCTTCATGGGCACGCACAGCGGTCGCAAGGCGCTCTACGCGCAGGCGCTGGTCGCGCATCTGGACCCCGGGCGCGTTCCCCGGCCTCTGGAGCGCCTCCTCGCGCACGTCTGAGACGGCCATCACCATCGCCGCCGCCGTCGCCGTGCGCGGCCCCCTTCCAGAGGATCGGCATCGGCGGGACAGCCCTTAGGGTTTACCGGTGGCGGTCGGATAGGGGTGAACAACAGTTCCCGCTTTTTTCAGTGGATATCCGTCATCCTCAGTGAATAACCTGATGTCGTGAAGCTTTCCGAGTGGGCAGCGCGCAACGGCGTGCACTACCAGACCGCGTGGACCTGGGCGAAAGAGGGCCGTATGCCGGTCCCGGTCGTCCAGACGCCGTCGGGTACGTGGCTCGTGACCGAGCCCGCCCCGCAGACTGCGGGACGGGTCGTGGCGTACTGCCGTGTCTCGTCCGGTGACCAGAAAGCGGACCTGGAGCGCCAGGTCGCCCGGACGGTGCAGGGCGCAACGGCTCGGGGTCTCACGGTCGCTGACGTGGTGACGGAGGTCGGCTCCGGCTTGAACGGGCGCCGCCGCGAGCTGCACCGACTGCTCGCCGACCCGGGTGTCGGCACGATCGTGGTCGAGCACCGCGACCGCCTCGCCCGGTTCGGCGTCGAGCACCTCGAAGGAGCCCTCTCGGCCTCGGGGCGACGCCTGGTCGTCCTTGACCCGGCGGAGACCGCCGACGACCTCGTACGGGACATCACCGAGGTCCTGACCTCGATGTGCGCACGCCTGTACGGCCGCCGCTCCTCGAAGAATCGCGCCGCCCAGGCCATCGCCGCCACCACCGGCCCGGATGTGGTCGGATGAAGAAGTTCAAGCCGCAGCCCGGCTTCAACGTCCTCGCGCACAAGCTCGCGCTGGATCCGAATGCCACGGCCAACCGCCACCTGCACTCGCATGGAGGTGCCGCGCGGGCCGCGTACAACTGGGCGGTCGCGCACGTCACTGCCGTGTGGTGGCAGCGTAAGGCCGAGCAGTCGTACGGCATCCCCGAGGACGAGCTGACTGAGTGGCGGTCGTGGACGCTGCCCTCGCTGCGGAAGGCGTTCAACGAGGACAAGCGCACCAACCCGCGCTTCGCCGGCTGGTGGGAGGAGAACTCCAAGGAGGCATACAACACCGGCCTGGCAGGCGCGTCGGCCGCGTTCGATAACTATGCGAAGTCGAAGAACGGCAAGCGCAAGGGGCGCACGATGGGCATCCCGCGCTTCAAGGCGAAGCGGAAAGCGCGCCTGACCTGCCGGTTCACTACCGGCACGATCCGTATCGAGCCTGACGGCAGGCATATCACCCTGCCCAGGATCGGCACGGTCCGCCTCCACGAGGACGCCTCCCACCTGCGGGCCCTCGCCGACGCCGGGAACATGCGGATCCTGTCCGCGACCGCACGTCTTGACCGGGGGCGCTGGTTCGTGTCGTTGCAGGTCGAGGAGAAGCATGAGCTGGTCAAGGTTGCCCGTCCGGACGCGGCGGTCGGCATCGACCTCGGCATCAAGACCCTAGCGGTCCTCGCGGACAGCGACGGTGTCCTTGGCGCAGAACCCAACCCACGCCATCTCGACCGCGCGCAGAAACAGCTGCGCCACGCCAGCCGTGCCGTCTCCCGCCGCCGTGGCCCCGACCGGCGCACCGGGCAGCAGGCGTCGAAGCGCTGGGAGAAGGCCAGTCAGGCGCGGAATAAGATCCATCACCGGGTCGCGAACCTCCGCGAGGACACCCTCCACCAGATGACGACCCGCCTTGCCCGCGAGTACGGCACGATCGTCGTCGAAAACCTCAACGTCGCCGGAATGGGCCGCAATCGGCGCCTGTCCCGCCGCGTCGCGGACGCCGCGTTCGGCGAGATCCGACGCCAGCTCACCTACAAGACCCGCCGGCGCGGCACGCGACTCATCGTCGCCGACCGCTGGTACCCCTCCTCGAAGACCTGCTCCCGCTGCGGTGCGGTGAAAACCAAACTGCCCCTCAGCATGCGCATCTTCGAGTGCGACAACTGCGGCCTCGTCCTCGACCGGGACGCCAACGCCGGACACAACTTGGTCGCCCTCGCGGCCCGCACCACAGGTACCGGAGTGGCCGGAGACCTGGACCTCGCCAAGGCGAAGTCGAAGCCCCGTGGAGCCGACCGGAAGACCCGCGTCACCCGCCCGCGCCTCAAGGCCGGGACGGGGCGGGCAGGTGGCGCGATCCCCAGCCCCCGCGCCGGGAAGGAAACGGGAGACCGTCAACAGGACACCGGCGCGCAACTCGCGCTCTGATGACCCGTTACGGACCATTCCGTTGGAAACATCGGGATTGCTGAAATCACTTGATGATCAAAGCAACGGAGCTGAGCGTTGGATGGGCCGGCGAGTGTGGACAGCGAGGTGCTCGCCGCTGTGCGAGCGGCGGACGGGGCGGCGTTCGCCGGGCTCGCCGAGCGGCATCGGTGGGAGTTGCGGGTGCACTGCTACCGGATGGTGGGCTCGTTCGACGATGCAGAGGACCTGGTGCAGGAGGCGTTGCTGCGGGCGTGGCGCTATCGCGGGAGTTTCCAGGGCCGCTCCGCATTTCGGGCGTGGCTGTACCGGATCGCGACGAACGTGTGCCTGGACTTCCTCGACCGGCAGCCGCGGCAGCTGACACCGGGTGAGTCCGGCCGACCGGCCGACGTGGGGTGGCTGCAGCCGTTCCCGGACCGGTTGCTGGAGCCGGTGGCTGCTCGGGAGGCGGAGCCGGAGGCCGTGGTCGTCGCCAGGGAGACCATCGAGCTGGCATTCGTGGTGGCGATCCAGCACCTGCCGCCTCGCCAGCGGGCCGTGCTGATTCTGCGGGACATGCTCGGCTGGCCGGCGGCGGAAACCGCCGCGCTGCTGGAGACGAGCGTGGCCGCGGTGAAAAGCGCGTTGCAGCGGGCACGGCCGGTGCTGCGGGAGCACTTGCCAGAACGCCGCGCTGGGCGGGTCTCGGCCACTCCCCTTGCTGACCGGGAGCGGGAGCTGCTGCGTCGTTTCCTGGCTGCCCACGAGCGGGCCGACGTCGCGGCGTTGGCGGAGCTCCTGAGCGAGGACGTGCGGCTGTCCATGCCACCGTTGCCGTACTCCTTCGTCGGCCGGGCGGACGTCGTCGCCTTCGTCGGGAACGCACTGGGATCGGGGTCGCCCTTGCATCGGGGGCAGTGGCGGGGTGTGCCGGTGGCGGCGAACCGGCAGCCGGCCATGGCCGGCTACATCCGGCTGCCGGGAGAGGCGGCCTACCAGCCGCAGGTGCTCAACGTGCTGCGAGTCGAGGATGGGGAGATCACCGAGATCGTTGCGTTCGAGCCCCGTGTCTTCGGCGCGTTCGGCCTGCATGCGACCCTGCCCTGATAGCTCCGATTCCTTTTCCGCGCTCGGGTGGTCTCACAGTGCACGACCGCAACCGGTGCGGTCGAGGAGGCAAGGAGCTGAATGTGCACACACTGACCCACGAGGAGCTGGCGGCCCTGCGGCAGGGAGATGTCCGCCTGCTGGACAGCGACATCGCGCAGGGCCTGCTGGCCTCGACCGAGCTCGCGCGCGTGGCGTATGTGGCAGCCGATGGCACACCACGGGCGTTCCCGATGCTGTTCCACTGGACTGGGCAAGATGTGGTGCTGTCCACGTTCTTCCCCGCCCGGAAGATCGCGGCGCTGCGGGCCAGGCCCGATGTGGCGATCACGATCGATGCCGCCGGGACCCCGCCGCGGGCGCTGTTGATCCGTGGCCGTGCCGAGGTCACCGATGTCGACGGGATCGTCCCGGAGTACGCGCTGGCCATGCGCCGCTACGGTGACGAGGAGGAGGGCGCGGCCCGGGTCGCGGCCGTCGACCATCCTGGTGTGCGGATGGCCCGGATCGCGGTGCGCCCCGCCTGGGTGGGGGTCCTGGACTTCCAGACCCGATTCCCCGGTGACTCCACGGCCGCCGAGTTCACGCGGCGGGGACAGGCGTGATGACCGAGTACGTGTTCATCTCCGGAGCCGGGTCCGATTCCTGGTACTGGCACCTGCTCGCCGACGAGCTGCGCACCCGCGGCCATCGCGTGGCCACGCCCGAGTTGCCCTGCGACGACGATGCGGCCGGGCTGCCCGAGTATGCCGACACGGTGGCCGCCGCGATCGGCGACCGCACCGGCACCGTACTGGTCGCCCACTCCTTCGGCGGATTCACCGCGCCGCTGGTCTGCCTGCGCGCCCCCGTCGAGCGACTGGTGCTGCTGACCGCGATGATCCCGCAGCTTGGCGAGGCTCCCGGCACATGGTGGGCCAACACAGGTTACGAACAGGCCCGACGCGAGCAGGACGAGCGCGACGGCCGGGACCCCGATGACGAGGACGCCCTGTTCTTCCATGACGTCCCGCCCGCGCTGGCCGCTCAGGCGCGCGAGCACAGTCGCCGGCAGTCCGAGACCCCGTTCGCGGCGCCCTGGCCGTTGTCCGCGTGGCCTTCGACGCCGACGGCGTTCCTGCTGTGCCGGGACGACCGCTTGCTCCCCGCCGCGTTCATGCGCCGCGTCGTCGCCGAACGCCTCGGGATCGTTCCCGACGAGATCGACGGCGGCCACATGGTTGCTCTCGCACGGCCCCGACAACTCGCCGACCGCTTGGAGGCATACGCCACCACGGACTCGACAACGCCCTGACCAGCGCAGGGCGTGATCGAGCTCTGGACCCTGCTGCCCGTCCCTGTCTCCGGCCGGACCACCCACCGGCCGGAGACACACCAACCTCCGCGTTGGCCGGCCGTGGACTCCTGCACCGGGAGCGGATGCCCGCCAGAGACCTGAGCACCGAACATCGCGCGCCACGGCAGCACACCTGCCTGAGTGTTGGCCTCTGGCCATGACGTGTCGGCTTGTCCTCGACGTGGAGGCCGTCCTCCATCCCTCTTCTTCGGAGGGAATCCCCGCCTTCAGGTCATGATTGGTCGGGGTGGCTGAGACGCACCGTCTCTCCGCCGAATGGCAGGAGCGTGACCCGGTTGGCCAGGAACCAGGTGTCCTCGACCTTCCGGAACGTGTCCTCGTAGTGGCCCACGTTCGCGGGGAGCGTCGGGGGCACCATGCCATCGGTATAGCCGTCGACCCGGTAAGTGGCGAAGTAACGACAGCGGGAACCGGTGGTACAGCCACACGTAGTGGGAGATGATCTCGCCGTCGTACCGGTGCCCCGGTACGACGGTGACACGGACGACACGAGCAGGCCCCTCCCCGATACGACCTCCACGAAGATCATCCCACGCCGGTCAATCAACGTGACAGCGCCGCAGGGCGGATGCTGCGGCCGTGGGCTTCGTCAACGCGTCCGTCACGCGGCTCCGTCGCTTGGCGGTATGTCCCGGAATGTGTTCTTGGTCGGTTGGTGCTTTGCTGCTTGGTGGCGGCAGCCTGGCTTTCTTGGCGTGCCGCTCGTCTGTGCTTCCGAAACCGAGAGGCTCAAGGAGGAGTCCCGCATGTCCGTCTACACCCCCCAGCAGATCAGCCAGCCGCAGACCCAGCAGCCGCACAACCAGCAGCAGCTGTTCGGCCAGCCCCCGATCACGCAGCCGCAGTACGGCCAACAGCAGCCCTGGGGCCAGATCGGCCAGCAGCAGATCGCGCAGGTGGTCCAGCAGTCGATCCAGCAGGCGTGCCAGCAGGCGAGCCAGCAGGTGGCGCAGCGCCTGCAGCAGACGCTGCAGCAGATCCAGCAGGTCCAGCAGCAGCTGCAGCAGCAGGGCTTGGCCCACCAGGCGCACCCGTACCTGGCTGTAGCGCTGCACCACACCCTGCTCCAGGGCGTACGCAGCGCTGTGGAGCAGTCCGTGCAGCAGGCGCTGCCTATCGCGATCCTGACGCTGGTGCAGCAGAGCCAGCAGCCGTCGGGCGGTGGTTACGGCCAGCAGCAGTTCGGCCAGTTCCCGGGCATGCAGCCGCAGGGCCAGCTCGGACAGTTCCCGGGCCAGGGGATGTTCGGGCAGCAGCCGCAGTACGGGCAGCTGTCGCCTATGGGCATGTGAGCACCCCGGTCGGGCGGCACCCGTTCCCTTTTCTCCCTGTGGGGGAGCGGGCCTGCCCGGCCGGATACCCCGCCGCGCCGTGGCACGCGAGGGCCTCAGGCGCGGCGTGACGCCGGCCGGGGAGCTCATGAACGCCCGCTTCCCGGCCGGCCACTGAAGATCCGGGGCGTACGACGACGCTTTACGTTGAGATGGCGGTTGGCTGAATGAGTGAGCAGGGCGGCAACGGTGTGAAGCCGGGCAACGGCAAGGGCGGGAAGAGCTCGCGTGCGCAGGGCGCGGTGGGCGAGGACGAACAGCAGCCGCCGGCCGCGGGCGGGGCGGGCGGCACGGGCGGGGAACGCCGCGAGCGGCCGGAGGCCGGTGTGCCGGGTCGGGGTGCGCGGGCGGGGTGGGGCCGCTACCTGGTCGCGCCCCGACCCCTGGGGCTGCTGGGCGGTGGGGTGCCGCCGATCGAGGCCTCGGCGCTGTTCAAGCTGCTGGAGGAAGACCCCGATGTGGAACCGGTGGCGCAGGTGCGCCCGTCGCGGTCGCGCGGGTTGGGGGCGATCGCGGAGCCGCATCCGGCCTGCCCACCGGTCGCGGTGGTGAAGATGCCCCAGGAACGGGCCCGCGCCCTGGCCGGGAACCCGCAGGTGGTTGTGGAGATCGACCAGCCGCTGTCCTACACCCCCATCCCCTCCGTGGGTGTGGGCCCGGTGCCGGTGATCGACCCCATGCTCGCGGTCACGCTGGAGGAGCCCGAACAGTTCACGCTGCGCGTGGTGGGCGGTGACGGGGATGCGGTGGCCGGGGCGCATGTGTGGGCGATCGGCACCGGTGGCCCCGTGCATGGCATCACCGGCCCGGACGGGCGACTGACGCTGACCCTGGCCGCGGACACCCCAGACACCCTGCAGGCCCTCTACGTCCGCCCGGTGGCCGGCTACTGGCCAGGCCGCACCGGCACCCCCCAACCCGCGGGCAACGGGGAGGCGGTAGTTACGGTGCAGGCCCTGGCGGACACCTTCGAGGGCTTCCCCGGCAAGGCGCTCACCGGCTGGGGCAGCCAGGCGATGCGGCTCAATCAGATCCCGCCGACCTACCGCGGCGACGGAATTAAGATCGCGCTGCTTGATTCGGGGGTGAACACCGCCCACCCGGACCTCAAGAGCACCGTTCAGCACGGTCACGACTTCACCGGCGCCGGAAACGGCACCTGGGGCCTCGATGTGACCGGGCACGGCACCTGGTGTGCTGGCATCGTCGCCGCGGCGGACAACAACGCCGGTATCGCCGGGATCGCGGCGGAGGCCGAGGTGCATGCCCTGAAACTGTTCCCCGGCGGGCACCTCAGCGACCTGCTCGAGGCGGTCGACTACTGCATCACCCACGACATCGACATCGCCCAGATCAGCCTCGCCTACCCCGTACCATCCCAGTTGGCCGCCTGGAAACTCGCCGACGCGCACGCCGCCGGCATCAGCGTCATCGCCCCGGCCGGGGACACCGCCGGGCCTCTCACCCACCCGGCCGCGCTGCCGGGGGTCCTGGCGGTGGGGGCGATCGCGCACACCGGCACCTATCCCGTGAGTAGCCCGCTCACCGCGGTGCAGCCGCCGTGGCCCGGCCCCTACCCGGCACCGTTCACCCCCACCGGCCCCGGCGTGGACCTGGTGGCGCCCGGTGCGGCGGTCATTACCACCGCGCTCGGCGACGGCTATGCCGCCGTCGACGGCACGGCGATCTCCGCCGCGCACGTCACCGGCCTGGCGGCGCTGCTGCTGGCCCACCACGACCACCTGCGCACCCAGGCGGTGCCCCGCGCCGCGGCCCGCGCCGACCTGCTGTACCTGCTGCTGCGCACCGCCTGCCAGCCCCTGCCCGGCGCCGACCCCCGCCTGGGGGCCGGGATCGCCGACGCCCCCACCGCCCTCGGTATCCCCGCCAGTTGGCAGCAGGACTACCGGGCCGAGGGATACGCGGCGGCGCACCAGCGAGGCTGACGGCGCGACGCCGTCACAGATCGTCCCCCTTGCCGCCATACCGCCACACCCAGGGGGGTGGAACGCGGCCGCCGGGCCCACTGTCAGCCGAACAGGTCGCACACCCGGATCGTGCGCACGTTCAGCCAGCGGGCCCGGCGCGCCGGCAACCACCCGCTCGCCGCGCTCGGCCGGGCCGCCGCCCGTGCCGGCGGTGGTGCCGGCTGGTGCCGAAGGCGCGCTCCACGATGCCTTTGGCGGTGGGAGCGAAGGGCGGGGCGGGCTGGACGCTGATGCCGAGGGTTTCGCAGGCGGCGGTGAACGCCCGGGAGACGAAGACCTTGCCCCGGTCGACGACGATCGTCTCCGGCAGGACCACCGGCCGGGCCGCCGCCCCGGCCAGGCGCTCGTCCAGGGAAGCCAGCCGCTGGTGGGGCAGCGCCCGGGTGTGGTCCATGCGCAGGATGTCGGGCCAGGTCGGGCGGGCGGGGTGCGGGACGGCCATCTCCGCCAGCAGCAGGGCCGCGTCGACGGCCTTGGTCGCACTGGGGCACAGAACGGCGGCGAGGATGGCGCGGGTGGCGACGTTGACCGCGATGGTCAGTTCGGGGCGGGCGAGGGTGCCGTTATCGAAGAGGGCGAGGACGTCCAGGCGGGTGGTGTCGACCTGGACCTGCTCACCGGGCCGCAGCGCCGTGGTGGGGGTGAAGGCCCGCCCGTCGAAGCTGGCGGGTGTCTGCCGGACGGGACCGGCGGGCAGTTCGCCGGGGCGGGCGAGTGTGATTCCGGGTTTCGTAGATGGTGCAGTGGGGGTTACTTGAGCCGGGGTGTTGGGAGTTTTCTGATAAAGAAGCGGGCAGCTTCCGGGGAGCTGGAGGCGGTGATAACGGAGAGTCTGGCCTGCGGTTGTTGGGGGTTCGTTGATAACGGCGGTGTGGTGTTGGTGATGCTCTCCGGCATCTAAAGGTCTGGTGTGGGTTTGTGATGGTCAGCGGCTTGCTGTGTGGTCGGGCCCGCCGGTCCGGTGCAGGGCGGTGCCGATGTCGTGTGCGGTCCAGCTATCGGTGCGTGCTCCGCCGTGGTGGAGGAGGAGTCGCATGTAGCGGCCGTAGCGTCCCGGGGCGGGGTAAGAGTGAGGCCGATGGTGTCGAGGGAGTGGCGTGGGACGGGACCGGCCATGTCCTCGGGCCTGCCGGTGGAGACGTAGTGGAAAGTGCCGTCTGCCGGGGGTGATCCGAGGAGGCTGCCCCGCCCCGCCTACCGGCTTCTCGCCAGCCGGGACCCTTCGGACGTACGGCGGTAGAGCACCGATCGGCCGGACCGGGCGCGGGCGATAAGGCCGGCCCGGTGCAGTACGCCAAGGTGGTACGAGACCGTGGCGGGGCTGAGGAAGTGACGTGCCGCCAACTGTGTGGAGGCGGGTTGTGCCAGCTCGGCGAGCAGCCCGGCGCGGGTGGGGCCGAGCAGCTGGGCCATCTCGGCGGAGGGCGCTGCTGGGGCGATGGTGTTGGCAATGGTCTTGTCATGCACGGGATAGGTGAGCATCGGGGGCCGGACTTTGTCGCGCGTTGCGTCTACGGCTACGCCCGGCCGGGGTGCGACGAGTGACGGCACGAGGACAAGTTCGGACACGGTGCAAGACCAGGACGCCCCACGGCGCGGTCGACGAAGTTCTCCGTCCGTGTCAGACGCCCAGACGGGGCTCCGGACGGCCATGACGTCAGCGACATGAGGTGCTCGATGTCGAACTCACCCCGTGGAACACCGGCACCTCCTACCTGGCCAACCTCACCGGATAGAACCACCGCCGGATGGGGAGCAACAAGGGCGGCACACAGCCGCACTACGGGAGGGGCAGAAACATGGGAACGGTGCTGCTGGTGGCGTTAGCCGCCGTGGTGGCCGCGGTCGTCGTCACCGGCCTGGTACGCGTCGGGCGACGCGAAGCACAAGCCGAGAAGGCGCGGCTGGCTGAAGAGGCGCGACGGCAAGCGCGCCGGTCGCTGGACGCGGTGTGGGCGATGGACGACCGCGAGTTCGAGGAGTATATCGCTGAGCTGTGCCGCCGGGACGGCTGCACAGACGTACAGCGGGTCGGCGGTGCCGGCGACCTGGGCGCCGACGTCATCGGCCGCCTCCCGGACGGCAGGAAGATCGTGATCCAGTGCAAGCGCTACGCGAAGCACCGCACGGTCGGCAGCCGTGACATCCAGACGTTCAACGGCACCGCCCGTGCCGAACACGGCGCCGACGTCCCCCTCTTTGTCGCCTCCTGCGTCTTCACCGACCCGGCCCGCAAG
>NZ_JBEZKL010000154.1:0-16655 GCF_040704695.1 Streptomyces sp. NPDC048411 | reverse complement strand
GCGCGGCCTGGCCCGCGCCACCCCGCCCCCCCGCGCCCTCCGGCGTGTCCGTCCGCGTCGCCTGGCCCGCACGCTCGCTGCGTTGTCGGGCTCGCCCCGATACACCCAGTATCGGGGCGACCCTCCGCCTTGCGATCGCACGCACCGGACGCCGCCAGGCCCGCCCTACGGGCGGACGACGCTACTGTCGAAACACGCCCTAACCGCGCAGGTGGCGGCTGACGTCGCCCACCAGATGGATCCGGACCCGGCGCTCCGTGAAGCGCCAGCGCCCGTCCCGGCGCTCGAAGCGGTCGCTGTACCGCCCCGCGGCCACCGGCTGGAGCGGAAAGTCGGGCAGGGACTGGAACACCGTGACGTAGGAACGCGCGGCAGCCCTTCCCGCCTCCTCGTCGACATCGACGGCGATGTTGGTCGTGACGTGATGGGTGCGCGGAGTGCCGTCCTCATAGCACATCACGCTGTCCCGGAGCATCTTCTCCACGCCCCGGTCCCGGCCCGGGACCGGTGCTCCGCTGCCGATGAACACGGCGTCGGCGAACAGTTCGCCGACGCCGGCGAAATCCCCGGTGTCAACCAGCTCGGCGTATGTGGCGATCAGGTTTGCCACAGCGGTCGTATCCGCGATTGTGCTCATGCATCCGAGAATACATATCAGTGACCGAAACACGCGTCCGGGCGTCGCACACCGAAGGACCTGCACACCTGTGTCCGTGCACCACACGGCACACGGCGGCGGTCACCCCGTGGAGATCGGCAAAATCGCGTCCACGACGGCGGTTCGGCCCGCCGTAGCATGCGTCGGCGTCATGTGGCCGCGGAATGAGATGTCCATCAGGTGGTGCGCCATGTGCGCGACGTGGCCGGGCTGCACGTCTTCCGGCTCGGTGGTCCGTTTCCCGAGTTCCGTATTTCGCGGGCGTTCGATCCGAGGGTTCCCCCGTCCCGATGGCTGGCGATATCGGCCGGGGAAAGCCAGGACGACCCCGTGCGGGAACTGACCCGGCTGGTGCGGGAAGAAGCGCCGGCGGTCCGGAAACGTCTCGACCCGCGCCCCCAGGGGGACGCGGGTCGAGAGCGGGTTCTGCGAGAAGGTCAGACGGTCCGGGTGCGCAGCTGGCGGGCCTTCCAGCCCAGCAGCAGGGCCTGGGCGATGAAGAAGATTCCACCGCCCGTGGCGTACGTCGACAGCACGTCGAGCGAGGGATTGTCGCCCGCGGCCTGGATGTTGTAGAAGATCCCGACGAGGAAGGACAGCCCGCCCGAGATCAGGGTCGGCCACTGCTTGCCGAACTCGGGACCGCGCCGCCGCAGCCCGACGATCACCTGAGCGGCACCGGAGATGACGGCCCAGGCTCCGAACACATGGAGCACCGGTGCCACGCCGCCCGCGCCGGCGATGCCGACCGCGATGGCGGCCAGCGTGCTGAGCACCCCGTTGAACGCCGTGACCCGGCGCTCCGCGCCGTCGGGGGTGGCGCGGTAGTCGATCAGTGAGGACACCGCGTCGATCAGCGGGTAGACGACCAGCAGTGTGATGGCCAGCGCGTCGACGTCCTCGTGGGCTTTGGCGAACGCCAGGGCCCACACCACGGCCAGGACGCCACGGCTCAGGTACAGCCTCAACAGGGAGGATCGCTCGCCCGTCGCCACCGGGCTCGACGGCGTCGCTGTCTGCGTGCTCATGATGGTTCGGCCTTTCTCAGGTCATGGGGTCGTCGTCGGCACGGTCAGTACCGGGAGGGGGAAACGCACTGGAAGCTGGAGGCGACGGCCGGGTCGCCGTGGCCGTTGTAGCTGGACACCCGCGGGTAGCTGCACAGGTCACGGTTGACGGCCTCGCCGGAGGCGTTGATCAGGGTGGCGGGCAGCGTCTCGGGGGCCTTGCCGTGCTCGACCCAGGCGGTCAGTGCGGCAAGGCCGTCGGCCGAGCCGCCGGCGCCGTTGAGACCGCAGTGGGCCGTGCCCGGGGCGAGGAAGAGGCGGTAGAAGTCGTCGACCCTCTTGGCGCCGCCCATCTTCTGCTCGACCTGCTCGCGGTACTCCACGGTGCCCTGGGTGGGGATGAACTCGTCGGCCAGGCCGTGCCAGGTCAGCAGCTTGCCGCCGGACTCGCGGAAGGCGGACAGGTCAGGGTCGTCCGTGCCGATGACCGTGTCGTACTCGGCCTCGGACTGCTTGAACAACTGCGTGAACTCGCTGTAGGTGATCTTCGAGATGTCGAAGGACAGGTCCTTCTTCAGCCAGAGCTGGACCCACAGGGCGGGCACCGGGAACGGCGCTCCCGTGACGTTGCCGTCGGCGTCCGGCGGGTTGGTGTTCGCCAGGCCCTTCAGGTCGGCCCCGATCGGGACGCCGGACCACAGCTTCTTGCCCGAGGTGGTGCGGGGGCCGTCCCAGATCTTGCGCACCACGGCCGCGTCGGCCGCCGTGATGGTCATCTCTTTGCCGTTGCACGCGACCTTGGTGCCGATCAGCGTGCGGGGGTCGAAGTTGCACCGCTCCGGGTCGTTGACCAGGCCGTCCTTGACGCCGTCGAGCGAGTCGCAGGCCTTGACGGCGCCGTTGGTGAAGGTGTCGAGCTCACAGGTGGTCGGGTAGGTCTTCTCGTTGTTCATGACCACCTGCGGCCACAGGGTGGCGACCTCGAACTCGTCCCAGTTGATGGCGGGCGCGTCGGCGAGGATGCCGTCGTAGTCGTCGGGGTAGCTCTGGGCCTCCATGTAGCCCTGACGTCCGCCGGTGGAGCAGCCGGTGAAGTAGGAGTAGGCAGCGCGCTTGCTGTAGACCGCGTCGACGACCTGCTTGCCGACGACCGCTGCCTCGTGCTGGGAGCGGGAGGCGAAGTTCTTCAGCAGCGCGGTGTTGACCTGGCCGTTGCTGTTCAGCGCCCAGCTGGTGTCGAGGACGTCACCGACGCCGGCGTCCGTGGTGGTCGCCGCGTAGCCGTTCTTGACCGCGGTGCCCAGACCGACACCCCCGTCCCCGGCACCGTAGGCGCTGCCGCCGATCGCCTGGAGGCGACCGTTCCAGCCGTTCACGGGCAGCCAGGTCTGCACCTTGGCGTGGTCGCCGTCTCCCGGGTGGGTGAGGGTGACCGTCACGTCGCAGAAGGCCGGGACGCCGGAGACCGAGCCGACCAGGATCCCGGTGTTGTCGATGGTCCCTCCCTCCCTGCGGACCGAGGTCACCGACTCCACCTCGGTGCCGGCCGGGGCCTTCACGGAGACGGTCGAGCAGTTGAAGGGCACGGAGGCGGAGGCGGAGCTTCCGGTGGCCGCCGAAGCGCCGGTCGGCAGGTACACCGCGGCCGCCAGCGGCACGCCGGCCGCGAGAACGGTCAGAAGTCGTCTCATTGCTTTCCTATCCAAGAAGTAGGTGTGCGCCGAGCAGCGGCAACACGTGTGCAAGTCACATGAGCAGGACGGTGGCCGGGTCAACGGATTCACGGGGACGAGCTCCGCATGTACGTCTCCGTGACCTCGGTATGCGACCCGAGGCAGTTCAGGTTCGCCGAAGACTGATCGAGACCATATCACCAGTTAAGACGGTGACGGAAGGAGTGAGTCGAATTCAGCTGAACGAGTGGACTGGACGCCCTTGGCCCGGTCACACTCTGGCGTCCGCCGCATACCGCGACAACAGTCAGTTGACGGTCCTCGGCCACGGACCGGCGAGGTCCCCCGCCCGTCGACCAGCCCGGCCTGACTCAGTGAAGCGAGCACGTGTTAGGTCATTCGACGGTTCACCGGTCCGCCGCCCGCCCCGCGTCGGCAGCGCCGGGGATGTCCATCTCCAGCCAGACGGTCTTGCCGCGGCCGCTCGGAGAGGTGTTCCACGTGTGCGCCAGCGCGTCCACCAGGAACAGGCCGCGGCCGTGCTCCGCTCGCGCGCTGCCCTCGGCGGTGAGTGAGTAGGCGGTGGGGACGGGCGGGTCGCTGTCCGAGTCCCGCACCTCCAGCCGGACCCGGTCGCCGAACGCCCGTAGCCGCAGGTCCACATCGCTGCCCGCGTGGATGAGCGCGTTGGTCACGAGCTCCGACGTGATGAGCACGAGCTCGTCCGACAGCTCCGCCAGGCCCCACTCACACAGGCACTCGTCCACGAAGCCACGGGCCGCTCCGACGCCCCGCAGATCGCGCCGGTGGACGTGAAAGCGCGCGGTACGCGGCGCCGTACCGTCGTCCGTTCCCTCGTAGCGGGCCAGCAGCAGCGCGGCGTCGTCACGTCGGCCGGACGTGTCCACCAGCAGGTGGTCGGCCAGTCGTTCCAGGTCGGTGCCCACCTGTCGGCCGTCGGCGGCCAGGCGAACATGTACGTCGTCCTGGTCCGGTCCGTGCAGTCCGTCGGAGTAGAGCACCAGCACCGCCCCGGGCGGGAGGGTGTGCTCCCGGGAGAAATAGGGGTTGCGCACATGCAGTCCGAGCGGCACGTTGGCCGGTGCCCCCAGTCGGCGAACCCTGCCGTCGGGCAGCCGGACGAGCGGCGCCGGATGCCCGGCCAGCGCCACCTCCGCCGCCCCTGTCTCCGTGTCCACGCTCACCACGCAGCAGGTCGCGAGAAGTTCGGTACCCAGCCGGGACAGCAGCCGCTCGGTGCGTTCCAGCAGCGCCGCCGGCCGGTGGCCCTCGGTGGCGTACGCGGCGACCGCGGTACGCAACTGACCCATGACGGCGGCGCTTTCCATCGTATGGCCCTCGACGTCGCCAATGACCAGCACCACTCGATCGTCCGGCAGCGTCATCACGTCGTACCAGTCACCGCCCACCTCGCCCGCCGCCCGCGCCGGCTGGTAGCGGGCCGTGGTGGTCAGGCGGGGCGCCTCCGCGAGCGCGGCGGGCAGCAGCCGCCTCTGCATGCCCTCGGCGAGCGACTGGCGTCCGGCGCTCAGTCGGATGCGCTGCACCGCCGAGCCCAACAGCCCGGCCATCATGGTCAGGACTGCCCTTTCCTGGGGCGGGAACGTCCGCGGTCCGTCGAACGACAGGCAGCAGACGCCGACGACGGGCGCGTCCTCGGCCATCGGCAGATCCACGACGTGCCGACTGCCGACGAGCGGCAGGTAGGCGGTGGCGTGCGAACGGTCGTCGGCGCCGTCGCGCCGGCCGGCCGAGGAACCGGACGCACCGGGAACGAACAGAGCGCGCCCCCGCACCGCCCGGACGGCGGGCGCTTCGCCGTGCAGCGCGCTTCCGTGCAGTTCCCGCACCAGGCGCGCGGAATCCCCGGTGTGGCCCAGGACCCACAGACGGCCCTCGGCGGCCGAGGTCAGCGCCATCGCCCGGGCACGGAACGGCGCCATGACACAGAACTCCGCCGCCCCGGTGACATGCTCCATGGTGGTCGCCCGGTTCAGCATGTCGGCCAGCCGTTGCAGGGCGTACAGCAAGGACAGACCCGCGGACCCGGGGACGCCCGTGACGCCCCACAGGACCTCGTCCTCGGCGTCGTCGCCCCCGGCTCCGGCTTCGTCCTCGGCTTCGGCCGACGGCTCGGTGCCGAGGACCGGGACCAGCACGGGCAGGCTCCCCGGCGCGATCGTGGCACCGCGGGCGAGGAGATCGGCCAGCAGGACGGCGAGCCGGTCGCCGATCCGGGCCAGCCGTCGGCAGTCCGCGTCGCTGTATCCACCCCGGTCCTCGGTGCGCAGCACGGTCAGCGAGCCGAAGCGGCGCCCCTGCGTCTCCAGGGGGACCGAGGCGACGGTGTAGGGGTAGGCCAGGGCCCCGTGCTCGAGTGTGAGCGGGTCGGGTTCGGCCAGCAGCGCCACGCCGCGGTCGGCCAGGGCGCGCGCGGAGGCGTAGGGGGAATCCAGGGGCATACGGCCCGGGAGGGTGAAGACGGACGGCGGGCTGCCGCCGATCATCGCGGCCCTCAGTTCGCCGCCGTCGGGGGTCAGCAGGTACACGGCCGCCGCCACCGCGTCGAGACGGTGGGCGGCCTGGTGAACGGCGCAGTGCAGTACCGCCGCGAGCTCGTCGCCGAGGACTCCGGCGAGCTCGTGGCCGCAGCCGTCCAGCCGGGAACCCTCGGTGTCCGGGGCGCTGCGGTCGTCCATGGGCCCTTCCGGCCAGGTCCGCCTTCCCAGTGAGGACATATCACACTTTGTCAACTTTCCCGGTCGCGTTGCCCGTAGGCTCCTCCCGCAGCCACCAGGAGTGGTGCCGCTCCGCCCAGGACCGGCTGACGTATCCGGTGCGCATGCCCAGCCTCGCCTCCGGGTCCTCGAACGCCTTGCGCATGTGGCCGAGCAGCACGAAGGTGATCGCCCAGGCCACAAGGTCGTGAACAAAGATCGCGCTGGTGCGGGAGATGAAGGGCAGCAGTCCCATGAACCACATCAGCAGACCGGTGGACATCATCACCAGTACGGCACCGGCGATCCAGCCCGCGTAGAGCTTCTGGCCGGCGTTGAACTTGCCGGCCGGACGCGCCTGCGGCGACATCCGCCGTCTGCGGGCGGCCCGCAGCCACTGTCGGTCGTACGCCGCGAAGCGGTTCAGCCTGCGCAGGTCCGCACGGAAGTCGGCGGAGAACAGGCCCAACAGAAAAGGCAGCGGCAGCAGGATGCCCGACCACTCGTGCACTGTGACCATCAGGTGGCGCCGTCCGACCAGTTGGGCCAGCGGCCCGAGGTACAGACACGCCGCGGTGACCAGGCACACCAGCATGAGCCATCCGGTGGCCCGGTGGACCATGCGCTCGGCGGTAGTGAACCGTCGGACGCCGCCGGAGGGATCAGGCCGCGTCACTGTGCCGGTCGGCGTCGTCGAGCCAGCCGTCGACCGCATAACCGCGCTCCTCCCAGTAGCCGGGGACGACCTTGTCGGTGACCGAGATGCCGGACAGCCACTTGGCCGACTTGTAGAAGTACATCGGGGCCACGTACAGGCGGACCGGGCCGCCGTGCTCGTGGGTGACGGGCTTGTCCTGCATGTTCAGTGCCACCAGGACGTCCGAACGGCGCGCCTGTTCGAGGGTGAGGCTCTCGCTGTAGGCGCCGTCGAAGCAGGTGAAGCGGACCGCCGCACCCTTGGAACGCACCCCGGCGGCATCGAGCAGGTCGGCCAGTTTCACCCCGTCGAAGGGTGTCTTCTCCACCCGCCATCCGTCGGTGCACAGGACGTCGTGTACCACCCGGGTCTGCGGCATCGCGCGCAGGTCGGCGAGCGTGTAGGTCCGGGGCCGGTCCACCAGTCCGCTGACTCGCAGCTCGTAGTTCGTCTCGTCCTTGCGTGGCACCGAACCGACGACGCTGTAGTAGCGGAAGCCGCCCGGATTGGGCAGCAGTCCGGTGAGGCCGGTCGCGTCGACCTGGGAGGCGGCGCCGAGAAAGTCTTCCCAGCCGCGTTGCAGATAGGGCGCGGCGGCGAGCCCCGCGGCGCCCGCGCCGAGCATGCCCAGCATCGCCCGCCGCCCCACCGGCGCCCCGTCGGCCCTCCGCTTCGGCTTTCCTGCCATGGTCAGTGCGCTCCTTCGAGGTGGCGACGATCCAGGTGGTGTGCGGCCGCACAGGACGGCACCGGCCGGGCGTGTCCACACGTGTGGACACTGTCGAACCATCACAACATCGTCACCTGTTCAATAGGTGACGATGGTGTCAGGCTACCCCCGGGGCTGTCAACAACACGACGAAGGGGACAGAAAGGTTTCCGCCTCGCTCGACATGTGCCGGTGCGCACACATGTATGGGCAGGGGCGCCGCCCGTGCCGGCCAGGCAGAGGGGCGACGGCTGCTAAGCTAGGAACGACGTAGGCAGACCGTGTATCGAGGAGTCACAGACGTGGTGGGTGAAGACGACATCTCCGGGTGAGACCCGGATCTGACGACCACCGGCCGGCGCTCAGGAGCGCTGCCGAGGTGGTCCGTCTTGTCGTACCCCTTTTCCCACGTCTGCCCAGGGCAGAAGTCCGACTTTCTGCCCTCAAGCCTTTCGAGGTCACCTCCATGTCCGACGCCGCCATCGTCTGCTCGAACCTCTCCTTCACCTGGCCCGACGACACCCCGGTCTTCCACGACCTGTCCTTCACCGTGAACAGCGGCCGCACCGGCCTGGTCGCCCCCAACGGCTCCGGCAAGAGCACCCTGCTCAAGCTGATCGCCGGCGAGCTGAAGCCCGCCACCGGCTCGGTGTCCGTCGGCGGCACGCTGGGTTACCTCCCACAGAGCCTGCCCCTGACCAGCAGCCTCACGGTCGCCGAGGTACTCGGCATCGCCCCGATCATCCAGGCCATCGACGCCGTGGAATCCGGGGACGTCGACGAAAAGCACTTCACCACCATCGGCGACGCCTGGGACATCGAGGAGCGCACCCGCGCCCAGCTCGACCGCCTCGGTCTCGCCGACCTCACCCTGGACCGCAGCCTGAGCACGCTCAGCGGCGGCCAGGTCGTCTCCCTCGGCCTCGCCGCCCAGCTGCTCAAACGCCCCGACGTACTGCTGCTCGACGAGCCCACCAACAACCTCGACGCCGAGGCCCGCCACAAGCTCTACGACGTGCTCTCCGACTTCACCGGCTGCCTGCTGCTCGTCAGCCACGACCGCGCACTGCTCGACCGCATGGAACGCATCGCCGAGCTCGGCCACGACGAACTGCGCCTGTACGGCGGCAACTTCACCGAGTACGAGGAAGCCGTGCGCGCCGAGCAGGAGGTCGCCGAGAAGAACGTCCGCAACGCCGAACAGGAACTCAAGCGCGAGAAGCGGGAAATGCAGCAGGCCCGCGAACGCGCCGAGCGCCGCGCGAGCAACGCCGCCAAGAACCTCAAGAACGCCGGCCTGCCCAAGATCTTCGCCGGCAACATGAAGCGCGGCGCGCAGGAAGCCGCGGGCAAGTCCGGCACGATGCACGCCTCCCGGGTCAGCGAGGCCAAGGCCCGCCTCGACGAGGCCGGACGCGCGCTGCGCGAGGAGCAGCGCCTGACCCTGGAGCTGCCCGACACCCAGGTGCCCGCCGGGCGCAATCTCTTCCTCGGCGAGGGGATGCAGGTCCGCCTCGGGGACAAGGAAGTCTTCGCCGCCGGCGGCATCGACCTGACCGTCCGCGGCCCCGAGCGCATTGCGCTGACCGGGCCCAACGGCGCGGGAAAGACCACCCTGATGCGTCTGATCACCGGCGAACTCACCCCGGACGGTGGGGAGATCAAGCGCAACGACGGCCGGATCGCCTACCTCTCGCAGCGCCTGGACCTGCTGGACCTGGACCGCACCGTGGCGGAGAACTTCGCCGCGTTCGCCCCCGAGCGGCCCGAGGCGGAGCGGATGAACCTGCTCGCCCGCTTCCTCTTCCGGGGCGCGCGGGCCCACCTGCCGGTCGGGGTGCTCTCCGGCGGCGAGCGGCTGCGCGCCACCCTGGCCTGTGTGCTGTGCGCCGAGCCGGCGCCGCATCTGCTGCTGCTCGACGAGCCGACCAACAACCTCGACCTGGTCAGCGCGGGCCAGCTGGAGAGCGCGCTCAACTCCTATCAGGGCGCCTTCATGGTGGTCAGCCACGACGAGCGGTTCCTCGCCGAGATCGGCGTGAACCGCTGGCTGCGGCTGGCCGACGGAACGCTCAAGGAAACGGGAGCCCCTGGCATGTGAGCCGTCGGCGTGTGACGTGGCCCGCGTCCGAGGCCCCGTGCCCGGCAGGCCGAACACCGATCACGTTGGACGGTTCCCCATGCCCCAGCCCGCTCTGCTCGCCCACGACCTCGTCCGCGTCCTGGGCGGCCGACGCGTCCTCGACGGCGTCTGTCTGACCGCCTCCCCCGGCCACCGCATCGGCCTGATCGGGGAGAACGGCGTCGGCAAGTCCACCCTGCTGCGGGTGCTCGCCGGCGTGGACGAGCCCGACGCGGGAGGCGTCACCCGCCCGGGCGACCTCGGCTTTCTCCACCAGGAGATGCCCTTCGACGCCGGCTCGACGATCGCCGCGGTGCTGGACGAGGCGCTGCGCGAGGCCCGCGAGGACCTCGCCGAGCTGGACCGGCTCGGCGAGGCACTCGCCCGCGTCCCGGAGGACGACCCCGGCCACCAGGAGCTCCTCGACGCCTACGGCAGGCGGCTGGAACAGGCCCAGGACCGGGAGTCCTGGGACGCCGACCGCCGCGCGGCCCTGGTGCTGGACGGCCTGGGCCTCGACACCTTCGGACACGACCGGACGCTCGGTTCGCTCTCCGGCGGGCAGCGCGGCCGGCTGGCCCTGGCCGCGCTGCTCGTCCGGCGGCCGTCGGCGCTGCTGCTGGACGAGCCGACCAACCACCTGGACGACGGCGCCGCCGCCTTCCTGGAGGAGCAGATCCGCGGCCTGCCCGGAGCCGTGGTCGTCGCCAGCCACGACCGGGCATTCCTCGACGCCGTCTGCACCGACCTGATCGACCTCGACCCGGCGGTGGACGGCCCGGTCCGCTACGGCGGCAACTACAGCGCCTACCTCTCCGAGAAGCGCGCCGAGCGGGAGCGCTGGGAGCGGCGGTACGCCGAGGAGCAGGAGGAACTGGCGGGGCTGCGGGAGTCGGCGGGGGTGACCGCGCACCGGGTCGCGCCGGACCGGGGCCGCACCGACAACGAGAAGATGGGCTACGGCCACCGGGCGGGCCGGGTGCAGAACCAGGTCTCCCGCCGGGTCCGCAACGCCACCCGGCGGCTGGAGGAGCTGGAGCGCTCGCAGGTCGCCGAGCCACCGCGCCCGCTGCGGTTCGCGGCCGGGGAACTGGCCGCGCGAGCGGAGGAGGATTCGCGGCCCCTGTTGTCCCTGGGGGACGTACGGGTGCCCGGCCGGCTCTCGCTGGACGGCCTGGAGTTGTCGGCGACGGACCGGCTGCTGGTCACGGGCGGCAACGGGGCAGGCAAGTCGACGCTACTCGCCGTGCTCGCCGGACATCTCCCGGCCGGGGGCGAGGTGCACCGGCGGCGCGGGCTGACGGTAGGGATGCTCACCCAGGACACCGTGTTCGACCGGCCCGAGCGCACGGTCCGCGACACCTACGAGCTGACGCTGGGCGCGGCGCGCACCGAGAAGGTGCCGCTGGGCTCGCTGGGTCTGATGCACGAGGCGGACCTGGACAAACCGGTCGGACAGCTGTCCGTGGGGCAGCGCCGGCGGCTCGCGTTGGCCCTGCTGGTGGCGCGCCCGCCCCAGCTGCTGCTGCTCGACGAGCCCACCAACCACCTCTCCCCTCGGCTGTGCGACGAGCTGGAGGCCGCGCTGGGCAGCGGACCCGGCGCGATCGTCGTGGCCAGCCACGACCGCTGGCTGCGCCGACGCTGGCAGGGCCGCGAACTCCGGCTGGAGCCGGGTGCCGGGCGTAAGGAGGACACGACACGGGTCTGATCCCGCCCCTGACCTGCGCTCCCCCTGCGCGGTGCTTACGATCACGACCACGCCCGAGCAAAGAGCACCGCCTGGAACGGTGACGATCCTTGCGCTTCGCGGTAGTCACCGGTCAAGATGGTGATGTGAATCTTAACCATGTCTTCGTATGCGGGCACCCGGCTCTCGACTTCGCGGCCACCCTTCGTGCCCGGCGCTCTAGCCGGTTCGAGATGTTCGTGACGCCGGAGCGGCTCAATGCCTGGTATCTGGAGTCCGGACTCGTGGACACGATCACGCCCGGCGAGGAGAACGACGTCCGAGCGGCGACCACAGTGCGCGAGGCCGTCTACCGGCTCGTCACGGACCGCCGCCTCGGTGCGGAGCTCGACCGGGAAGCGCTCGACGTGGTCAACGCCGCCGCGCGCAAGGTCCCTGTGACGCCACAGCTCACCCTGACCGGGCGGCTCGTCGAGGCGACCCCCGAGCAGGCCCTGGCGACCGTCGCCCGGCAGGCCATCAAACTGCTCAGCGGCCCGGACGTCCCGCTGATGAAGGAGTGCGGCAACCCCGAGTGCACCCGGGTCTACATCGACCGATCCCGGGGCATGCGCCGCCAATGGTGCGGTATGGAGTCCTGCGGCAACAAGATCAAGGCCGCCGCCTACCGCGCACGCAGGAAGACCGCGCCCGCCGTGGCCGCGCGCTGACCCCCTGCCCCGGGCGTCGCACGGTCCCGGCGGAGGCCGGGGCTCAGCCGGCGGCCACGGAACGTACCACAGGAGACACGTGTTAGTTGACCGCCACCGCTATACGTAGTACCTCAGAAGTACATGGCGCGGTGGCTGCGGTAGGCGAAGGTGTCGCCCGAGCTGAGGATGGTCACGATGTCCTCGCAGAAGCACCGGTACTCCGCCTCCTGCTCGACCGACAGGGGCACGGAGACCACCGGCTCCCCGGGAACGGCCTGCCCCAGGGTGTCCAACAGCCGTTGCGGGGGCGGAAGCAACAGAACCTCCATCACGCGCCGGAAGACCTCGGTGAGGCCATCCTCCCGCTCCGGCGGTTCGGCACGCTCCTCGGCGCACACCTGACCCGTCACCGCGTGCTGGGCCTGATCGGTCGCGATGAGCAGGTCGAGGCAGGCCGTGAGGTGCCCGAGGTCGACCGTGGTCACCTCGACCGGATACAGGCTCGTCAGCTGGTCGCCGCGCGGACTGTAGAGGACGTATCTGGTCTCCTCATCCGGAGCGGGATCGGCGGACGTACTCGCCTTGTGCCACTCGAACCACAGCGGCAGTTTCAGCAGTACCTGTACCCAGCTGTCGTAGGCATCCGAGATGATCCGCTCGTCGTCGGACTCCAGGCCCGCGCTGTGGAGTCGGTAGAGGCGGCGGAGAAGCGGTTCTTCAAGACTCTGGAACTTCGCGAAGAACACGGGGTCGTCGGGAACCAGAACGTACACGGGGCTCCTCCTCTCACCAGTATGACGACTCGTGACGGCGAGCCGTCCAACGGGCCACCTCCACGGAGCCGCTCAGCTGTACGGGGACGTCCGTCGTCCGGTCGATACCGTGGCGCGACACAGCCGCGCGCCGCAACTGACGGCGCTCGGGACCGACCCGCTGGTGCAGCGGGCTCCCCAAGCGGGCATCCGGCCGACAGAAGCGTCATGAGGTTGAACGGAGCAGCCTTCCGCGAGGTTCACCTGCTGCCCTCCCGGTCCGGGCGTCCCGGCGCGGATGTCGCCCGACCTGCTGCAAGGGTGTCTCGGTGCGTGTCGACGCCGATGACGCCGTCGACCTGTTCTGCGAGCATGGTCACGCGGTTGCTGGTCGTGGTGGACCAGCCGGCCTCGATCGGCGCGCGAAACCGACACCGAGTCCCCACCCTGGTCATCCATGCCTGCATTGTGAGCCACGCAGCTTGACCAAACACATAGGGGCCCCGCAGTCGGCCGAGGCGGACAGACGAGGGAGCCCTACGCCGCCTCGGGTCGCGCGACCGCGCGCAGCTTGCGCAGGGCGTTGTGCTGACGGCTCTTGACCGTTCCGGCCGGCACTCCGAGGATGCCGGCGGTTTCCTGAATGCTGCGGTCGCACAGGTATATGTGGACCAGCACAGCGCGGTGTTCGGGAGACAGCCGGCGCAGCAGCGGCCTGACCATCAGGGCGTCGTGCACTGCCTCGGTGCTGCCGGTGCGCGACACGGGGTCGTTGTAGGTGACTCCGACGACCTCTCTCCGGGCGTGGGGCTTGCGCACCCAGTCGATGACCAGATGCCGGGTCACGGTGAAGAGCCAGCCACGGACCGAACCCTCCATCCCGAGCAGACGGTCGATGTTCCGCCAGGCCCGGACGATGGCCTCCTGGACGATGTCCTCGGCGAGTCCGTGGTCACCCAGCATCTTCTCGGCATACGAGACAAGGCCGTCCCGGTGTTCCCTCATGATGGTGCCGAGCAGATCGGACCGGGACATAGCCGTGAGGGGCGTAGCCATAGTGTTCTGAACCATCCTGGTTCTCTGTCGTGCAGCGACCGGAGGCCGGATGTAGCCCCCGCACTCGCACTGTAGGCAAGGGCAAGTGCGAGAAGACTGCCGCATTTGTGTCGCCCCAGTGCCGCGTCCCCGTCCGGCGAACACATGTGCGCGGACGGTACCCGGGCCGCGCCGGAAAACCCCTCCTCACCAGGTGGTTTTCCATTCCTCCCCGTCATTCCCAGCCTTAACAGAATTCAAACAATTACGAGGTGTGAGTTATATGTCACGTGCGTCGAGCCGCTTTGACCGGCCCCGGGAGCAGGCGGACCCAGGAAAACACATGTGATTGTCGTGGGGCGAATCGGTGGAAGGTGTGCCAGGCCCGTCCGACCCGGCCACGCGTGTGACACTCCCTGCCCGGTACGCGAGGCGCGCGGCGCGGTGACGGCCCCGAGGGCCGGCAGGCCCGCGTCGACGTGGGCCCCGCGGCCTCCGCGGCGGCGTTCACCGCGGCGCCCACGGACGACCTGCCCGACCTGCACCTGCTGCGGCTGACCCTTACGGACGACCGGGGACATGTGCTGTCGCACAACACCTACTGGCGCTGCCGCGCCCCCGAGGCGCTGCGGGCCCTCAACCAGGTTCAACACGCCGGGCTGTCGGCCACCCTGTCACATGTGTCGCGTGACGGGTACCGCCGGACGGCGACCGCCACGGTCCGCAACCGCGGTTCCATGGTCGCCGCGATGGTCCGGCTCTCCCTGCTGGACGACGACAGCGCCCGGGTCCTGCCGACGCTCTACGACGACAACTACCTGTGGCTGCTGCCCGGTGAGACGCGCACGGTGACGTTGTCGTGGCCCGCGCTGGCCTCGGGCCGGCCGAGGCTGCGGGCCGAGGGGTACAACACTCCCCCAGTCACGGTGCGCGGCTGAATCGGGTGTCCGTCGGGCAGGTCCTCGCGCAGGCATGGCGGCCCGGTGTGCTCCCGTGGGCCGTGTACGCCCTCCGGGCCGACGGCACCACCCACGTCCCCTCCTGCGAGCCGCAGGCTTTCCCGGCGCCGGGAACACTGGACCTGCCCGGTGTGCCCGTGCCCGCGCACACACCGGGACACACCGAGGGCCACTGAGCCTGCCACCTGCCCCGGAGCGGCATCCTGATCACCGGCGACGCCCTGGTGGCCGCGCACCCCACCTCGCGGACCAGCGGACCGCGGCTGCTGCCCACGAAACACTTACCGGGCAGTATGTTCGGGGGGAACCTCGTGCGGGTGACTTCGTCGAGCCTCGGGGAGTTGAAGAAAGGCCGGCACCTCCTACATGCGCAGGCACATCGGCGCTTATCGTGAAGAGTGAACATGCCCGACCGACCGTCTGGCGTTGACACTTATCCGCGCGGGTCCCTCGGCATGGGTACCATGCGCAACGTCATCCATATCGAGGGAGTGAACGGTTGTGACCAGCCAGTCAGCCGCCACGCTCCGATCGCGGTACGTAGAACAAGCCGCGTCGGACTTGGAGGAGAACCGTCGGCGACAGCAGGAGCTGACGGAGAAGATCACGATGTTGAAGCAGGAGGAAGCCCTCCTGGCGGACATCCTGAACCTCGCCGAGCGGTACGAGGGCTTCGCGGACGCGTCCCGTCTGCCCGAGCAGGCACAGGACGAGCCCGTCGTCGCGAAGGCGAAGCGGACACCCGCCGCCTCGCGGCGTTCGGCGTCGGTCAGGACCGCTCCGGCGGGCACCACGGCGAAGGCCGGCGCGAAGGGGAAGTCGCGCCAGCCACTGCTCGGTGAACTCCTGGCGGACCTGCTCGGCAACTACGACGAGCCACGTCTGGCGAAGGAGCTGCGGGACGAACTCATGGAGAAGCACCCGGACCGCAACCCCACACCCCAGGTGGTGCGGAACACCCTGGAGTCCCTGGTCGCCAAGGGACGTATCCAGCGCCACAAGCAGCAGCGTTCCGTCATGTACACCCTGGCGAAGCCGGGTGGGGCGAGCTAACGCCTGCGTTCGTCCCGCGGACGGTGGTCCCCGGCCGCACGCCGGTACGAGCCCTGTGTGACCCGGCCCTCCACGCTGGACGGGTGAGGCACCTCCGGGCCGTGCGGCAAGGGGCCCTCCTTACAGAACCAGGCCCGCCAGCCGTGCCACCTGGTCGAGGTCGTCGACGGTCGGGTTGAGCATGAGTTCGTCGGCGCCGAGCTGCGCGAAGGCCCTGACCGTCGCCCGTACGGCGTCGGCTCCTCCGCTCACCTCGGCACCTTTCGCCCGGGCTCCGTCCGGTCCGGCCGTGCGGTAGTGGTCGTGGGCGTTGGCACGGCCGATGTCCTCGTCGCCCAGCGCGAAGTACGCGAGAGCGACGAGATACGGCGTGCCCGCGCGTCCCGAGTCCTTCCAGGCCGCCCGTGCGCGCTCGAAGGCCGGGCCGACAACCACCAGCGGCGCCGACGGGCCGATGTATCCCCGGCCCGCCCTGGCGACCCGGTCGAACGACGCCTGCGCCATACCGCCGAACAGCAGGGGCACCTCACGGGTGCCGACGGGCACGGCCGGGCTGTCACAACCGGGCGGGATCTCGCCGCGCCAGACGCTGCGGCAGGTCTCGATGTCCCGGTCCAGCCGCTTGCCGGTGCCCCGCGAGCCGAGACCGTCCACCACGAAGTCGTCGGCACGTGTGACGCTCTCTGTATGCACGTCCTGGGCGCGTCCGCCGAGCGGTCTAGGGCGTGTTTCGAAAGTCCCGCCTGCCTGGCGACGCCTGGCCCGCACGCTCGCCGCGTTGTCGGGCTCGCCCCGATACACCCAGTATCGGGGCGACCCTCCGCCTTGCGATCGCACGCACCAGACGCCGCCAGGCCCGCCCTACGGGCG
>NZ_JBEZKL010000153.1:0-17046 GCF_040704695.1 Streptomyces sp. NPDC048411 | reverse complement strand
CTCGCTGCGTTGTCGGGCTCGCCCCGATACGCCCAGTATCGGGGCGAGCCTCCGCCTTGCGATCGCACGCACCAGACGCCGCCTGGCCCGCCCTACGGGCGGACGACGCTCCTTTCGAAACACGCCCTAGGGCGGCAAGCTTTGCCCCGTCGCGCCGCCGGAACGCCCGAATGCGTCCAGTGGGCGGATGCCCCTCCGCCTTGCGATGCGCCGCATCCGACGCCGCGCGCCGATCCGTCAGGGATTGCGGGACAACCCCTGGGGTCGCTCGTTCGGATCACGCTGGGCTCGCGGGGTTCGGCACGCACCTATGCGGCGCTGCCGTCGGTCTTCCCCAAACTCTCGGCTTCGCTCGAGCACGGGGAGACCCATTCGCCCCGCATGGGAGTGTGGCAGGGCCTGCACTCGTCGTTTTGTTCGCAATAAGCCCTCGCAGACCGGACGGGATCGGCTGTGGCGCCTGTCCGGCATTGCGCGTGGACGGTCCGGGGTGTGCGCGGAGATCATCATGCCCGTGACCCGGGCGCCATCCGTGTGACGTACGTCGTGACCACCGCCTCTGGGCGGAACCCCTTCACAGACGTAAAATGAGTCCCTATACAAGGCTCCACATAGGTAGCCGTTACTCGGCGGTTTCGATTCCTTTTCCGCCGGGCATGAGCCGTAGACACCGCAGGCAACGACGCCTGCTCTCTGCGGTCTCCCCGGGCGCCGATCCTCCGACTGCGACCCCAAGCCCCGCCGCTCCGCGAGCGGTGTCCGCATGTTGGAACGGACTTTCCGCTTCTTGAGAAGCGCCCCACTATGTAACCTGCATGAAATTTCGCAGAGGGCCAACGTCGTCCCTCGGCACTGCATATGCCACGACGACGACGGGAGAGCCGATGCGTTCCGACGCCTGGTCGCCCATGGATGGTCGCCCCGCCCAGCAGGGGATGTACGACCCCCGTAACGAGCACGACGCCTGTGGCGTCGGGTTCGTGGCCACTCTGACCGGTGTGGCCAGCCATGAGCTGGTCGAGCAGGCGCTTACCGTACTGCGCAACCTCGAACACCGCGGCGCCACCGGATCCGAGCCCGACTCGGGTGACGGCGCCGGGATCCTGCTCCAGGTGCCCGACACCTTCCTCCGCGCAGAGGTCCCCTTCGACCTCCCGGAGGCCGGTGCCTACGCCGTCGGTATCGCCTTCCTGCCCGCGGACGACTCCACCGAGGCCGTCCAGAAGCTTGAGAAGATCGCCGCCGAGGAGGGCCTCAAGGTCCTCGGCTGGCGCGAGGTCCCGGTCACCCCCGATTTCCTCGGCAACGGCGCCCGCGCCACCATGCCCGAATTCCGGCAGCTCTTCGTTGCCGACGGTACGAGCGCCGGCATCGCGCTCGACCGCAAGGCCTTTGTGCTGCGCAAGCGCGCCGAGCGTGAGGCCGGGGTGTACTTCCCCTCGCTCTCCGCCCGCACGATCGTCTACAAGGGCATGCTCACCACCGGGCAGCTGGAGCCGTTCTTCCCGGACCTCTCCGACCGCCGCTTCGCCACCACGGTTGCGCTGGTCCACTCGCGTTTCTCCACGAACACCTTCCCGAGCTGGCCGCTCGCCCACCCGTACCGCTTCGTCGCGCACAACGGCGAGATCAACACGGTCAAGGGCAACCGCAACTGGATGAAGGCCCGAGAGTCCCAGCTGGCGTCGAGTGCGTTCGGCTCCGCCGGCCATGGGCACAGCGGCAGCGAGCAGCTCGACCGGATCTTCCCCGTCTGCACCCCGGACGCCTCCGACTCCGCCTCCTTCGACGAGGTCCTGGAACTGCTCCACCTCGGCGGCCGCTCGCTGCCGCACTCGGTGCTGATGATGGTCCCCGAGGCGTGGGAGAACCACGACTCCATGGACCCGGCCCGCCGCGCCTTCTACCAGTACCACTCCACGATGATGGAGCCCTGGGACGGCCCGGCCTGCGTCACCTTCACCGACGGCACCCAGGTCGGCGCGGTCCTCGACCGCAACGGTCTGCGCCCGGGCCGGTACTGGGTCACCGACGACGGCCTCGTCGTCCTCTCCTCCGAGGTCGGGGTCCTGGACATCGACCCGGCGAAGGTGGTCCGCAAGGGCCGCCTGCAGCCCGGCAAGATGTTCCTCGTCGACACCGCCGAGGGCCGCATCATCGAGGACGACGAGATCAAGGCGGGCCTCGCCGCCGAGCAGCCGTACCAGGAGTGGCTGGAGACCGGCGAGATCGAGCTCGAGGATCTCCCCGAGCGCGAGCACATCGTGCACACGCACGCCTCCGTCACTCGCCGCCAGCAGACCTTCGGCTACACCGAGGAAGAGCTCCGCGTCATCCTCGCACCGATGGCCCGCACCGCCGGCGAGCCGCTCGGCTCCATGGGCACGGACTCGCCGATCGCCGCCCTGTCCGAGCGCCCCCGGCTGCTCTTCGACTACTTCACCCAGCTGTTCGCGCAGGTCACCAACCCGCCGCTGGACGCCATCCGCGAGGAGCTCGTCACCTCGTTGCGCTCCACGCTCGGCCCGCAGGGCAACCTGCTGGAGCCGACGGCCGCGTCGTGCCGCAGCGTCACGCTGCCGTTCCCGGTGATCGACAACGACGAGCTGGCCAAGCTGATACACATCAATGCCGACGGCGACATGCCGGGCATGAAGGCCGCCACGCTCTCCGGTCTCTACCGGGTCAGCGGCAGCGGTGAGGCCCTCGCCGCGCGGATCGAGCAGATCTGTACCGAGGTCGACGCCGCCATGGACAACGGCGCCCGCCTCATCGTCCTGTCCGACCGGCACTCCGACGCCGAGCACGCGCCGATCCCGTCGCTGCTGCTCACCTCGGCCGTCCACCACCACCTCATCCGTACCAAGCAGCGCACCCAGGTGGGTCTGCTGGTCGAGGCCGGGGACGTCCGTGAGGTCCACCACGTCGCGCTGCTGATCGGTTACGGCGCCGCCGCGGTCAACCCGTACCTGGCGATGGAATCCGTTGAGGACCTGGTCCGGGCCGGCACGTTCATCGAGGGCATCGAGCCCGGGAAGGCCATCCGGAACCTGATCTACGCGCTCGGCAAGGGCGTCCTGAAGGTCATGTCCAAGATGGGCATCTCCACCGTCGCCTCCTACCGCGGCGCCCAGGTCTTCGAGGCCGTCGGCCTGGACGAGGCCTTCGTCGCGAAGTACTTCAACGGCACCGCCACCAAGATCGGCGGCGCCGGACTCGAGGTCGTCGCCGAGGAGGTCGCCGCCCGGCACGCCAAGGCGTACCCCGTCTCCGGCATCTCCGCCTCGCACCGCGCGCTGGAGATCGGCGGCGAGTACCAGTGGCGCCGCGAGGGCGAGCCGCACCTCTTCGACCCGGAGACGGTCTTCCGCCTCCAACACGCCACGCGCACCAAGCGGTACGACATCTTCAAGAAGTACACGGACCGGGTGAACGAGCAGTCCGAGCGCCTCATGACGCTCCGCGGCCTGTTCGCCCTCAAGACCCATGAGAACGGTAAGTCGGACCGGAAGGCGATCTCCATCGACGAGGTCGAGTCCGTCTCCGACATCGTCAAGCGGTTCTCGACGGGCGCCATGTCGTACGGCTCGATCTCCCGCGAGGCGCACGAGACCCTCGCCATCGCCATGAACCAGCTGGGCGGCAAATCCAACACCGGTGAGGGCGGCGAGGACGCCGACCGGCTGTACGATCCGGCGCGCCGCTCGTCCATCAAGCAGGTCGCCTCCGGCCGCTTCGGTGTGACCAGCGAGTACCTGGTCAACGCGGACGACATCCAGATCAAGATGGCGCAGGGTGCCAAGCCCGGCGAGGGCGGCCAGCTGCCCGGCCACAAGGTCTACCCGTGGGTCGCCAAGACCCGGCACTCCACCCCGGGGGTCGGTCTGATCTCCCCGCCGCCGCACCACGACATCTACTCCATCGAGGACCTGGCTCAGCTGATCCACGACCTCAAGAACGCCAACCCGGCGGCCCGTATTCACGTGAAGCTGGTCTCCGAGGTCGGTGTCGGCACGGTCGCCGCGGGTGTCTCCAAGGCGCACGCGGACGTCGTCCTGATCTCCGGCCACGACGGCGGAACGGGCGCCTCCCCGCTCACCTCGCTGAAGCACGCGGGCGGCCCCTGGGAGCTCGGCCTCGCCGAGACGCAGCAGACCCTGCTGCTCAACGGCCTGCGCGACCGCATCGTCGTGCAGACCGACGGCCAGCTGAAGACCGGCCGCGACGTCATCATCGCCGCGCTGCTGGGCGCCGAGGAGTTCGGTTTCGCGACCGCGCCGCTCGTCGTCTCCGGCTGCGTCATGATGCGTGTCTGCCACCTGGACACCTGCCCGGTCGGCATCGCCACCCAGAACCCGGTCCTGCGCGACCGGTTCTCCGGCAAGGCCGAATACGTCGTCAACTTCTTCGAGTTCATCGCCCAGGAAGTCCGCGAGCTCCTCGCCGAGCTCGGCTTCCGTACGATCGAAGAGGCCGTCGGCCACGCCGAGCTGCTGGACACCGATCGTGCGATCACGCACTGGAAGGCGCAGGGCCTCGACCTGGAGCCCCTGTTCTACGTCCCGGAGTTGCCCGAGGGTGCGGTCCGCCACCAGCTGATCGAGCAGGACCACGGTCTCGACAAGGCCCTCGACAACGAGCTGATCAAGCTCGCCGCCGACGCCCTGAACGCGGACAGTGCCGAGTCCGCCCAGCCGGTCCGGGCCCAGATCGCGATCCGGAACATCAACCGGACCGTCGGTACGATGCTCGGCCACGAGGTGACGAAGAAGTTCGGCGGCGCGGGCCTGCCGCAGGACACCATCGACATCACCTTCACCGGCTCCGCCGGCCAGTCGTTCGGCGCGTTCGTGCCGAGCGGTGTGACGCTGCGACTGGAGGGCGACGCCAACGACTACGTGGGCAAGGGCCTCTCCGGCGGCCGCGTCATCGTCCGCCCGGACCGCGGCGCCGAGCACCTCGCCGAGTACTCCACCATCGCGGGCAACACCATCGCCTACGGCGCGACCGGCGGCGAGCTGTTCCTGCGCGGCCGCACCGGTGAGCGGTTCTGCGTCCGCAACTCCGGCGCGACGGTCGTCTCCGAAGGCGTGGGCGACCACGGCTGCGAGTACATGACCGGCGGTCACGCCGTCGTCCTCGGCGAGACCGGACGCAACTTCGCCGCCGGTATGTCGGGTGGTGTCGCGTACGTCATCGACCTGGACCGCGACAACGTCAACGTCGGCAACCTCGGCGCGATCGAGGCGCTCTCCGACAGCGACCAGCAGTGGCTGCACGACGTCGTGCGCCGCCACCAGCAGGAGACCGGGTCCACGGTCGCCGAGAAGCTGCTTGCCGAGTGGGACACCGAGGTGACCCGCTTCAGCAAGATCATCCCGTCCACCTACAAGGCAGTGCTCGCCGCCAAGGAAGCCGCTGAGCTCGCCGGTCTCTCCGAGCAGGAGACCACCGAGAAGATGATGGAGGCGGCGACCCATGGCTGACCCCAAGGGCTTCCTGACCACCGGGCGCGAGGTCGCCAGGACCCGCCCCGCGGGCGAGCGCGTCAAGGACTGGAACGAGGTCTACGTTCGGGGCTCGCTGCTCCCGATCATCAGCAAGCAGGCCGGCCGCTGCATGGACTGCGGCATCCCGTTCTGCCACAACGGCTGCCCGCTGGGGAACCTCATCCCCGAGTGGAACGACTACGCCTACCGCGAGGACTGGTCGGCCGCATCCGAGCGCCTGCACGCCACGAACAACTTCCCGGAGTTCACCGGGCGGCTGTGCCCGGCTCCCTGCGAGTCGGCGTGTGTGCTCGGCATCAACCAGCCGGCCGTCACCATCAAGAACGTCGAAGTCTCGATCATCGACAAGGCGTGGGGCAGCGGCGACGTCACCCCGCAGCCGCCCGAGCGCCTCTCCGGCAAGACGGTCGCGGTGATCGGCTCGGGTCCGGCGGGTCTCGCCGCCGCCCAGCAGCTGACCCGGGCCGGCCACACGGTCGCCGTCTACGAGCGCGCGGACCGCATCGGAGGCCTTCTCCGGTACGGCATCCCCGAGTTCAAGATGGAGAAGTCGCACATCAACCGCCGCATCGAGCAGATGCGCGCGGAAGGCACCAAGTTCCGTACGGAGGTGGAGATCGGCAAGGACATCGACGCAGCAAAGCTCCGCCGCCGCCACGACGCGGTCGTCATCGCCGCCGGTGCCACCGTCTCCCGCGACCTGCCCGTCCCGGGCCGTGAGCTGAACGGCGTGCACTTCGCGATGGAGTACCTGCCGCTCGCCAACAAGGTGCAGGAGGGTGACCTGACGGTCTCCCCGATCAGCGCCGAGGGCAAGCACGTCGTCGTCATCGGCGGCGGCGACACCGGCGCCGACTGCGTCGGCACCGCTCACCGGCAGGGCGCGGCCTCCGTCACCCAGCTGGAGATCATGCCGAAGCCGGGCGAGGAGCGGAACACCAACCAGCCCTGGCCGACCTTCCCGATGCTGTACAAGGTCACCTCGGCGCACGAGGAGGGCGGCGAGCGGGTCTACTCCGTCTCCACCACCCACTTCGAGGGCGACGAGGACGGCAACGTCCAGGCACTGCACCTCGTCGAGGTGGAGTTCAAGGACGGTAAGCTGGAGCAGAAGCCCGGTACCGAGCGGCGGATCCCCGCGCAACTGGTCACCCTGGCCATGGGCTTCACCGGCACCGACCAGGCCAACGGTCTGGTCCAGCAGTTCGGCCTGGAGCTCGACGGACGCGGCAACATCGCGCGCGACGGCGACTACGCCACCAATGTCGACGGTGTGTTCGTCGCCGGTGACGCGGGCCGCGGCCAGTCCCTCATCGTGTGGGCCATCGCCGAGGGCCGCTCCGCGGCGCGTGGCGTGGACCACTTCCTGACCGGGGCCAGCGCACTGCCGGCCCCGATCCGCCCGACAGACCGTTCCCTGATGGTCTGAGCACCACCAGCAGTACGCATCACCACAACAGACGTCCCGTACAACGGCGTACGGAACTGAACGCGGCGCCTGCCCGTCCCCGACCGGACGATTCGGCAGGCGCCGTGGCGCGTCCGGGGCCGGGGCGCCGGCCAGGACCGGACAGGCGGAACGCTCACGCCACGGCGCCGCCGGTCAACTGCGAGGTCTTCAGAACGACCAGGGCGACCAGTACCACGAAGACCACCCCGCACGCGGCGATCTGCACGGCGGTACGGCGCTTCGCCGGGGCGTACGCGAGCGCGGCCATGACGATGCCGCCCGTCAGCAGCCCGCCCAGGTGCCCCTGCCACGAGGTGAACCACGCGGATATCAGCATCCAGATCAGGAACTGGGCCATGAACCGGTTGACCCCCTGCATGTCCCGGCCGAGGCGTCGGTTGATGACGTAGAACGCCGCCGCCAGACCGAAGACCGCCCCCGAGGCGCCCACCGTCAGGGCGTCCGGTGCGATCAGATACACCAGCACCGAGCCGCCCAGCGCCGACAGCAGATACAGCGCGAGATACCGGCCCCGGCCGAGCTGCTCCTCGACGACCCGGCCCAGATTCCACAGCCCGTACATGTTGAAGAGGATGTGCAGCACCCCGAACGGCAAGGCACCGAAGGACGACTCGCCCGGCGGAAGGTGAAGGAACGCCCCGGTCAGCAGCCGGTACCACTCGCCGTCCACCACCCCGACCGCGTGGAACCCGTGGAAGTCCCCGCTCTCGTACATGTACTGGCCGCCGTGGGGTCCGACCAGACCCGCGCCGAGCATCCCGAACCGGTCGACGATCCCGGGGCGCACCAACTCGCCCAGATACGCCACTATGTTCAGGCCCATCAATACGTACGTCACCACCGGAACCGCAGTCCTCGGCACCGCACCGCCGAAGACCGTGCGCGCCTGCCGGATCGACCGCTGCCCCTCCTTCACGCACTCCACGCAGTGGTGGCCGACCGCGGCCTCACGCATGCAGTCCGGGCAGATGTAGCGGTCGCAGCGAGTGCAGCGCACAAACGTCTCGTACGACGGATGGCGGTAGCAGGTGGTGACAGCGGCCTCCATGGCCGGCTCCTTCACGAGGGGGTGGTGGCGGGCGGCCGGTGGGGGTCGGCGGCGATCAACATAGCGAACGAGGGCCGTGCGGACGCGGCCGGGTGCGGGCACGGACCTGGGCGGGAACGGCCGGGTTCGTCCACAACGCCGCAGCCGGTCCGCCACGGTGACGTAACCTCGTAACTCCCTTTTCAGGAACGGAGCCCCGTATGGCCGGCATCAGTCTCCGCAAGGTCGAGGAGACCGCGCCCGCGCTCGTCAGCCATTACAGGAGCGCCGGGGTCTCCCTGCGGAAGCACCGGCTCAGTGGGGAGCGTGCGGCTGTTTATCTCGTGCTCGACTACTCCGGCTCCATGACGGAGTACTACAAGGACGGCAGCGTCCAAGCCCTCGCCGACCGGGTGCTGGGCCTGTCGGCGCACCTCGACGACGACGGTCGCGTCCCCGTCGTCTTCTTCTCCACGGACATCGACGCCGTCACCGACATAGCCCTCGACAACCATGTCGGGCGCGTCGACCGGATCGTCGCCGGTCTCGGACACATGGGGAAGACCAGCTACCACCTGGCCATGGATGCGGTCATCGACCACTACCTCGACAGCGGTTCGACCGCGCCCGCGCTCGTCGTCTTCCAGACCGACGGCGGCCCGATCAACAAGCTCGCGGCGGAGCGCTATCTCTGCAAGGCGGCGAAGCTGCCGCTGTTCTGGCAGTTCATCGGCTTCGGCAACAAGCGAAGCTCGCAGTTCAACTTCCTGCACAAGCTCGACGAACTGGCCGTGCCCGCACAGCGCCCCGTCGACAACGCCGGCTTCTTCCACGCCGGACTCGATCCGCGGAAGGTTCCGGACTCCGAGCTGTACGACCGGCTCGTCGCCGAATTCCCCAGCTGGCTGACCGCGGCCCGGGCGCAGGGGATCGTCAAGTGATGCCACGGGTGCTGAGGGCGGCCGACCGCACGGCCGTGCCCTGGAAGAACGGCGGGGGAGTCACCCGGGAGATCGCCGCTTCCCCCGAGGGCGCACCGCTGGACGACTTCGACTGGCGGGTCAGCCTCGCCGATGTGACCGCGGACGGGCCGTTCTCCTCGTTTCCCGGGGTCGACCGCACGCTGACCGTGGTCGAGGGCGCCGGGATGGACCTCATGGTGGGCGGCGAGCACCACATCGTCGACGAGCAGTACTGGCCGCACGACTTCCCCGGGGACCTGGAGACGGACGGCCGGCTCCTCGGCGGCCCCGTCGTGAATCTCAACGTGATGTACCGCAGGGACCGTACGGCGGCGGAGGTCGCGGTGGTACGCGGCACCCTGCGACTGCAGGCGCCGGAGGGCGGCACGGTCCTGGCCGTCGCACTGGAGGACGGCGCGGAGGTCGAAGGCCAGGACATCGAACTGGACCGCTACGACGCGGTGCTGATCAAGGGCGGCACGGCACCCGTAGTCCTCCGCACCCAGGGCTACGCGCTGCTGGTCACCCTGTCACCGGCCGGCCGGGGCTGCTACCCGGCGCCGGGAATCCGGTAGTTGTGGGCCTCCGCGGTCTGCGGCGGTCCGGACGTCATGGGCAGTCCCAGCCTCCCGGCGACCGGCAGCATCGCCCTGCCGGTGCTTGAGGACAAAGCGACCACCGGACGCCCCCGGTACTTCAGCCGCCCGCCACCACTCGCTCCCGGCACGCCCCCGGCGCTCCCCAGGCGTCCCGCAACGGCCTCGCCTTCCGCAGCCACAGCGACAGGTCCAGTTCCTCCGTGTACCCCACCGCCCCATGCAACTGCAGCGCCGCCCGCGCCGCCGCATGGGCCGCCTCGCCCGCCGTGACCTTCGCCGCCGCCACATCCGCCCCGGCGCGCGGCGCCTCCTCGGCGAGCGCCAGTGCCGCCCCGTACAGCAGCGGGCGGGCGAACTCCAGGCCGGTCAACGTGTCCGCCAGCCGGTGCTTGACCGCCTGGAACGATCCGATCGCCACCCCGAACTGTGTGCGCTGCTTCACGTACTCGACCGTCGCCCGCAGCAGCGCCTCACCCGTGCCCAGCGCCTGCGCCGCTGTCGCGAACGCCGCCCAGTCCGCCGCCGCGGCGGCAGCCTCCACCACCCGCGGCCCCGAGGCGAGCAGCTGCCCGCCCGGTTCGGCACGGAACAGCCGCCGCGCCGGGTCGGACGACACGTGCAGCGGGCCGTGCCCGGCGGCCAGTCGCAGCTCGTCCCCCGACACCGCGAACACCGCGTCCACCGCATCCGCGTCCAGCGCGAACACCCCGTCGCCCAGACACAGTGTCACCGGCGCCGCCCCGGACGCCAGCCGGGGCAGCCACTCCCTCGCCGCCGGACCCCCCACCCGGCTCAGCAGCACTCCCGCCGCCACCGTCTCCACCACCGGCCCCGGCACCACATGCCGCCCCAACTCCGCGAAGGCCACCGCGAGTTCCACCGGCAGAGGGCCGACCCCCTCGTACGTCTCAGGTACCGCCAGCGCGAACACCCCCGCACCCGCGAGCCGCGCCCACAGTGCCCGCCCCGGCCCGTGGTCCCCGGCCCCCCACGCCCGTACCAACTCGGGCGTGTCGGCTGCCGTCAGCATCGCGTCCAGCGAGCGGGCGAACTCCCGCTGCTCGTCGTCGAGGAGGAATCTCATCAGCGCCGTCCCTTCGGCAGGCCGAGCAGCCGCTCGGCGATGATGTCCCGCTGGATCTCGTTCGTACCGGCGTAGATGGGACCCGCCAGGGAGAAGACGTACCCCTGCGTCCACTCCCCGTCGGCGAGTTCGCCGTCCGCGCCCAGCAGGTCGAGCGCCGTCTCGTGCAGCGCGATGTCGTACTCCGACCAGAACACCTTGTTCAGACTCGACTCGGCGCCGATGTCCGCACCCGCCGCGAATCGCGACGCGTTGGCGTAGGTGAACAGCTGGTACGCGCGCGCCCCGATCACCGCATCCGCGACCCGGTCCCGCACCGCCGTGTCCGACGGGTCCCCGTGCCTGCGCCACAGCTCCGCCAGCCGGTCCGCCGCGGCGAGGAAGCGACCGGGGGAGCGCAGCGTCAGCCCGCGCTCGTTGCCCGTGGCCGACATGGCGATGCGCCAGCCCTGCCCCGGCTCCCCGATGACGTCCTCGTCCGGTACGAACACCTCGTCCAGGAAGAGTTCGGCGAAGGCCGGCTTGCCGTCGAGCCGTCCGATCGGCCGGACCGAGACGCCCGGCGCCGACAGGTCGAACATCAAGTAGGTCAGCCCGTGGTGCGGCTTCGCCGCCTCCGGATCCGTGCGGAAGATCCCGAACGCCCGGTCCGCGAACGCCGCCCGCGACGACCAGGTCTTCTGCCCCGACAGCAGCCAGCCGCCGTCCGTCCGCACCGCGCGCGAGCGCAGGGACGCCAGGTCCGAACCCGACTCCGGTTCGGACCAGGCCTGCGCCCAGATCACCTCGCCGCTCGCCATCGACGGCAGGATCCTGGCCCGCTGCGCGTCCGTGGCGTGGTCGAAGAGCGTCGGGGCAAGGAGGCTGATGCCGTTCTGCGATACCCGGCCGGGGCCGCCCGCCGCGTAGTACTCCTCCTCGAAGATCAGCCAGGTGACGATGTCGACGCCCCGGCCGCCGTACTCGGACGGCCAGGAGACGACCGACCAGCGGTCCGCATGCAGCCGCGCCTCCCACTCCCGGTGCGCGGCGAAGCCCTCCGCGGTCTCCAGGGACGGCAGGGGCTCGGCGGGCACATGCGCACGGAGCCACTGCCGGGCCTCGGCCCGGAACGCTTCCTGAGCCGCGGTGAAGACCAGGTCCATCAGACGCCCGCCTTCCTCGGCGCCGCGTTCGGGGGGTTGCGGTGACGGGGGCGGTTCGGCGTGACGTACGCGTCCGGGCCCCGGTGCTCGTACAGTTCGGGGCCTGCTCCGCCGGGACCGGCCCCGTCGGCTGCGGCGGTCGGGTGATGGACAGGGGGCATCGGCTCATCCTTCCCTAACAAGTGTTTGGTAGGTTAACGTACGGGCCCGAGGGCCGTCGAGGAACCGGGGACCGAGGAGGCGCGGGCGTGAGCGCACCGCAGTACATACCGGGACACGGGCTGCTGACCGGCCGCACCGCGGTCATCACCGCGGCCGCCGGCGCAGGCATCGGCGGCGCCACCGCACGTAAATTCCTGGAGGAAGGCGCCCGCGTCACCCTCGGCGACGCCCATGCCCGCCGCCTGGGGGAGACCGAACAGACGCTCGCCGACGCGTTCGGCGCCGAACGCGTCACCTCACTACCCTGTGACGTCACCGACGAGACCCAGGTCCAGGCCCTCTTCGCGCACGCCGAACAGGCCCACGGCGGTCTCGACATCGTCGTCAACAATGCCGGGCTCGGCGGTACCGCCGAGCTCACCGAGATGACCGACGCACAGTGGTCCACGGTCCTCGACGTCACCCTGAACGGCACCTTCCGCTGCACCCGCGCCGCCCTGCGCTCCCTCAGGGCCGCGGGCCGCGGCGGCGTCGTCGTCAACAACGCCTCCGTCGTCGGCTGGCGCGCCCAGGGCGGCCAGGCCCACTACGCCGCGGCGAAGGCGGGCGTCATGGCGCTCACCCGGTGCGCCGCCGTGGAGGCCGCCGCGTACGGCGTACGGGTCAACGCCGTCGCCCCCAGCCTCGCCATGCACCCGCACCTGGTGAAGGTCACCTCCGCCGAACTCCTCGACGAACTGACCCGCAAGGAGGCGTTCGGCCGGTACGCCGAACCCTGGGAGGTCGCCAATGTCATCGTCTTCCTGGCCAGCGGCTACTCCTCGTACATGACGGGCGAGGTCGTCCCGGTCAGCAGCCAACATGCCTGACCGGGCCCCCGCCGACGCGTCCGCGAGGGGCATCGCACGGGCGGAGAATGGGCGGGTGCCTACCAAGAAGAAGCCCCAGGTGACCCCCTCGCCCGAGCGGCGCCGCGAACTCCTCGACACCGCCGCCGAGGTCTTTGCCGCGCAGGGATACAACGCCACCACCGTCCGCAAGATCGCGGACGAGGCCGGGATGCTCGCGGGCAGCCTCTACTACCACTTCGATTCCAAGGAATCGATGGTCGACGAGATCCTCTCCACCTTCCTCACCGAACTCTGGAAGGGCTACGACGCGGTGCTCGCCGCCGGACTCGGCCCCCGCGAGACCATCGAGGCGCTCGTCACCGAGTCCTTCCGGGAGATCGACCGGCACCGCGCCGCCGTCGCCATCTACCAGAAGGAGTCCAGACACCTCGCCACCCAGCCGCGCTTCGCCTATCTCGTCGACTCCCAGCAGAAGTTCGAGAAGGCCTGGCTCGGCACACTGGAACGCGGCGTCGCCGCCGAGGTCTTCCGCGCCGACCTCGACATCCGGCTCACCTACCGGTTCGTCCGCGACACCGTCTGGGTAGCGGCGTCCTGGTACCGGCCGGGCGGACAGCACAGCCCCGAGGAAATCGCCCGCCAGTACCTCTCGATGGTGCTGGACGGCATCGCTCTGCGTACGTAACCCACACCCACGGACCTCTCAAGGAGCGGCAGTCATGGCCGAGGCCTATATCGTCGAAGCGGTACGCACCCCGGTCGGTCGGCGCGGGGGAGGCCTCGGGGCCGTCCACCCCGCTGACCTCGGCGCCCATGTGCTGAGGGCCCTCGTCGAGCGCACCGGCATCGACCCGGCGGCCGTCGAGGACGTCGTCTTCGGCTGCCTCGACACCGTCGGACCGCAGGCCGGCGACATCGCCCGGACCTGCTGGCTGGCGGCGGGACTGCCCGAGGAGGTCCCCGGCGTCACCGTCGACCGGCAGTGCGGCTCCTCGCAGCAGGCCGTCCACTTCGCCGCCCAGGGCGTCCTCTCCGGCACCCAGGACCTGGTCGTCGCGGGCGGCACCCAGAACATGACGCAGATCCCGATCGCCTTCGCCTCCCGCCGGGCCGCCGAACCCCTCGGCCTCACCGAAGGCCCGTACGCGGGCAGCGAGGGCTGGCGCGCCCGGTACGGTGACCAGCCGGTCGACCAGTTCCACGGCGCCCAGCTGATCGCCGAGAGGTGGGGCATCAGCCGCCGGGACATGGAGGAGTTCGCGCTCCGCTCCCACCGGAGGGCGATCCGCGCCATCGACGAGGGCCGCTTCGTCCGCGAGACCGTCGCGTACGGGGGCGTCACCGTCGACGAGGGGCCGCGCCGCGACACCACCCTGGAGAAGATGGCCGCGCTGAAGCCGGTCGTGGACAGCGGCACGATCACCGCAGCCTGCTCCTCCCAGGTGTCCGACGGGGCCGCCGCGATGCTCATCGCCTCCGAACGCGCGGTCGCCGGACACGGCCTCACCCCGCGCGCCCGCATCCACCACCTCTCGGTGCGCGGCGAGGACCCGATCCGGATGCTGTCGGCGCCCATCCCGGCCACCGCGTACGCACTGAAGAAGGCCGGCATGACCATCGACGACATCGACCTGGTCGAGATCAACGAGGCGTTCGCGCCGGTCGTGCTGGCCTGGCTGAAGGAGACCGGTGCCGACCCGGACCGGGTCAACGTCAACGGCGGAGCGATCGCGCTCGGGCACCCGCTCGGCGCCACCGGCACCAGGCTGATGACGACGCTGCTGCACGAACTGGAACGCACGGGCGGCCGCTACGGCCTGCAGACCATGTGCGAGGGCGGCGGCCAGGCGAACGTGACGATCATCGAACGGCTGTGAACCGGTTGCCGTCAAGGTCTCCGCGGGAGTCCGCCGACCCGCGGCGTGGAAAGATCCACCGCTGGTCGGCAGAACGTGCTACGGTGGTCCAGTTGCAGTTTTGGTACCCATGAACTTTATGTGCGCCTGACGGGAATGCTTCCTCAGGCGCATTATTGTTTTCCGGCTTTCTCCGGATGGGGCTCAATGCGGCGACTTGGAATTCGTAAAGTGCGGATTTCCGGCACTGCACCTCTTGAGGAGAATGACATGGCTACTGGAACCGTGAAGTGGTTCAACTCGGAAAAGGGCTTCGGCTTCATCGAGCAGGACGGCGGCGGCGCCGACGTCTTCGCCCACTACTCCAACATCGCCACCTCGGGCTTCCGTGAGCTCCAGGAGGGCCAGAAGGTCTCCTTCGACGTCACGCAGGGCCAGAAGGGCCCGCAGGCGGAGAACATCGTCCCGGCCTAATTGCCGCGACGCGTACCTCGCAGCCGGGGCCCGCACCGTGAAGGTGCGGGCCCCGGCTTGTGCTGTCCCGGGGAAGGGCGCCGAGAGTCCCGCGCGTACGCACATACGACCGAAATTCTCGAACATTGACCGAGAATTCACGAGCCGGTACGCGCGCTCCGTAGAGTCCCCAGCAGTCCCCAGTAGTTCCCAGGAATCCCCAGGAGGGCAATTCCGTATGACCCGCTCCGAACGCCAGGACCGACCCGCCCGCACCACCCGCCCGTCGAGGGGGCGCGGCACGGCCCAGGCACAGGCAACCGCTAAGGGTTCCGGCAAGGGATCCGGCAAGGCGTCGCCCCGTCGCAGGGCCACGCCGCCGCAGGGTGAATTCGCCCTGCCCGAAACCATGACCCCCGCACTGCCCGCCGTCGAGGCGTTCGCCGAGCTGGACATGCCCGCCGCCCTGCTGAAAACCCTTGCCGCGCAGGGCGTCACCGATCCGTTCCCGATCCAGGGCGCCACCCTGCCGAACTCGCTCGCAGGCCGGGACATCCTCGGCCGCGGCCGCACCGGCTCCGGCAAGACCCTGGCCTTCGGCCTCGCGCTGCTCGCCCGCACCGCCGGACGCCGCTCCGAGCCGCGCGCCCCGCTGGCACTCGTCCTCGTCCCGACCCGCGAACTCGCCCAGCAGGTCACCGACGCGCTCACGCCGTACGCGACATCCGTGAACCTGCGGCTCGCCACCGTCGTCGGCGGCATGTCGATCAGCAAGCAGGCCGGCACGCTGCGCCGCGGCGCCGAGGTGCTCGTCGCCACGCCGGGCCGGCTGAAGGACCTCATCGAGCGCGGCGACGCCCGACTCGACCAGGTGTCCATCACCGTTCTCGACGAGGCCGACCAGATGGCCGACATGGGCTTCATGCCCCAGGTCGTCGGACTGCTCAAGCAGGTCGAGCCGGACGGTCAGCGGATGCTGTTCTCCGCGACCCTGGACAAGAACATCGACCGGCTGGTCAAGATGTTCCTGACCGACCCGGTCGTGCACTCGGTCGACCCCTCCGCGGGCGCCGTCACCACCATGGAGCACCACGTGCTGCATGTGGCCGACGAGACCGACAAGAAGGTGATCGCCACCAGGATCGCGGCCCGCGACGGCCGCGTGATCATGTTCGTGGACACCAAGCGTGCCGCCGACCGCTTCGCCAAGCGGCTGCTGGCCAGCGGTGTCCGGGCTGCCGCACTGCACGGCGGTCGCTCCCAGCCGCAGCGCAACCGGACGCTCGACCAGTTCAAGAACGGTCAGGTCACCGCACTCGTCGCGACGAACGTGGCCGCCCGCGGCATCCACGTCGACGACCTCGACCTGGTCGTGAACGTGGATCCGCCGACGGACCACAAGGACTACCTCCACCGCGGCGGTCGCACGGCGCGTGCCGGGGAATCGGGCAGCGTCGTCACCCTGGTGCTGCCGGAGGAGAAGCGGGAGATGACCCGGCTGATGGCCGACGCGGGCATCGCGCCGCGAACCACCCGGATCAAGTCCAGTGACGAGGAACTCAGCCGGATCACCGGGGCGCGCGAGCCGTCCGGCATCGCGGTCGTCGTCGAGGTCCCCCAGCCGACCCAGCCGAAGCCGCGCACGCGGTCGGGCGGGGCCGGTGGAACCGGAGGCGGTGCGCCGTTCCGTTCCGGCAGCCGAGGCCGGGGCCGACGCGGTGGGTCCGGCGCCGGAAGCGGAGCCGGGGCCGGGGCCGGGGCCACGCAGGGTGGCGGCGCGGCGCGGGCCGGCGGCGCGGGCCGTGGCAACGGTTCGGGCGCGGCTTCGGGGCGCGCGGGAGGCTCCGGGCGAAGCAATGGCAGCGGAGCCGCGCGGGGTCGCAGGGCGGCGTAGCCGCGTACGAGGTGCGGGGGGCGGGGGGCCGG
>NZ_JBEZKL010000152.1:0-17093 GCF_040704695.1 Streptomyces sp. NPDC048411 | reverse complement strand
CCCCCGCCCCCCCCCCCCACGCCCCCCCCCCACCCGCCCCCGAACGCACAAGCCCGACGGACCAAGAAACACCCCACCCCACCCCCCCCCCCCCCCCCCGCCCCCGCCGGCCCCCCCCCCCGCGGGCCCCCCCGGACGCGCTCAACAGACGGTTCATCGACTCGGGGAGGACTCACATCATGGGCGTCACGCTCGCCAAGGGAGGCAATGTCTCCCTCTCCAAGGCCGCACCCAACCTCACCCAGGTGCTCGTCGGCCTCGGCTGGGACGCACGATCCACCACGGGCGCCGACTTCGACCTCGACGCCAGCGCGCTGCTGTGCCAGTCGGGCCGGGTGCTCGGCGACGAATGGTTCGTCTTCTACAACAACCTCACGAGTCCGGACGGCTCCGTGGAACACACGGGCGACAACCTCACGGGTGAGGGCGAGGGCGACGACGAGTCGATCATCGTGAACCTCAGCCAGGTCCCCGCCCACTGCGACAAGATCGTTTTTCCGGTCTCGATCCATGAGGCCGAGAATCGCGGCCAAACATTCGGCCAGGTCAGCAATGCGTTCATTCGCGTGGTGAACCAGGCGGACGGCCAGGAACTCGCGCGCTACGACCTGAGCGAGGACGCCTCCACCGAGACCGCGATGATCTTCGGGGAACTTTACCGCTACAGCGGCGAGTGGAAGTTCCGTGCAGTGGGACAGGGGTACGCGTCCGGGTTGCGGGGCATCGCTCTAGACTTCGGGGTCAACGTTTCGTAAAGCCGCGCACGACGCGGGGGAGCCCCGTACACATCCGGGGGAGACCCGTTACATACATGATGGGGTAGCCAGTGCTTCTGAAAACCTTCGGCTGGTCGTTCGCGATTACCGCGCTCGGCCTGGTCGCAGCGGTGATCTACGGGGGGTGGGAAGCCTTCGGTGTGGTCGCGATTCTTTCCGTCCTCGAGATCTCGCTGTCCTTCGACAATGCGGTGGTCAACGCCGGAATCCTGAAGAAGATGAATGCCTTCTGGCAGAAGATCTTCCTCACGGTCGGTGTGCTCATCGCGGTCTTCGGTATGCGGCTGGTCTTCCCCGTCGTGATCGTGGCCATCACCGCCAAGATCGGGCCCATCGAGGCAGTCGATCTCTCGTTCAACCAGCCCGACCGCTACCAGCAACTGGTCACGGACGCCCACCCGGCGATCGCCGCCTTCGGTGGCATGTTCCTTCTGATGATCTTCCTCGACTTCATTTTCGAGGACCGTGACATCCAGTGGCTGCGCTGGATCGAGCGCCCGCTCGCCAAGCTCGGCAAGGTCGACATGCTGTCGGTGTGCATCGCGCTCATCGTGCTGCTGGTCTCGGCCATGACCTTCGCGACCCAGGCGCACCAGCACGGCGGCGCGCACGCGGACAAGGCGGAGACCGTCCTGCTCGCGGGTATCGCGGGTCTGATCACCTACCTCATCGTCGGCGGTCTCTCCGGTTTCTTCGAGAACAAGCTCGAGGAAGAGGAGGAGCGCGACCACGAGGTCGAGGAAGAGGCCAGGAAGAGCGGCAAGAAGGTCTCTGCGATCGTGCTCTCCGGCAAGGCCGCGTTCTTCATGTTCCTCTACCTGGAAGTGCTCGACGCGTCCTTCTCGTTCGACGGCGTCATCGGTGCCTTCGCCATCACCAACAACATCGTGCTGATGGCCCTCGGCCTCGGCATCGGCGCCATGTACGTCCGGTCGCTCACCGTCTACCTGGTCCGCCAGGGCACCCTGGACGACTACGTCTACCTGGAGCACGGCGCGCACTACGCCATCGGCGCGCTGTCCGTCATCCTGCTCGTCACCATCCAGTACCAGATCAACGAGATCATCACCGGTCTCGTCGGCGTCGTGCTGATCGGCTGGTCCTTCTGGTCCTCGGTCCGGCGCAACAAGGCGCTGGAGGCCGGAGGCGGCGACGACAACTCAGGCTCCAAGGCGGAGGTCCCGTCCGGGGTGTGACCCGGTAGGGATTGAGGAACGCTCTCAGCGGGGCGGTCCGTACGGCGACGGTTCTCCGGAAACACCCGGAACCGGCCCGTGGGCCGCCCCGCAGTGATGCGTGCGGGACCTGGGCACTACCGAGACATGTGGGGGTTGGGGATGGCGTTCTGGGACAGCCTGTGGCCGGGGCGGGAAGCACAGTTCGAGTCGGGCAACGCGGCAACCAACTCCATCGTGCTGTCCAAGCGGCACGCCACGGTCTCCCTCACCAAACAGGGCGCGCTGACCGGCAACCTCCGGGTCAACCTCTCCTGGCGGATGCGCACGTCCGACATCGAGGGCAGGTCGCGGCAGAGCGGCCGGCTGCTGCGGCCGTTCAAGCTCTTCCAGCCCGATGTGGTCCAGGCACACACCCAGGGTGTGGTCAACGTCGACCTGGACCTGGGCTGCATGTACGAGCTGAAGGACGGCACCAAGGGCGTGGTGCAGCCGCTCGGCAACCTGATCGGCGACCTGAACGCGCCGCCGTACATCAGGCTCAGCGGGGACGACCGCTTCGGGGCGCCGTCGGGGGAGACCGTGTACGTCAACCTCGACCAGCGGGACCAGATCAAGCGGCTGCTGTTCTTCGTCTACATCTACGACCAGACGCCGGCCTTCGACCGTACACACGCCAAGGTGACGCTCTACCCGGGCAACGGCCCGCGGATCGAGATCGAGCTCGACGAGCGGGCTCCGCAGGCGCGCTCGTGCGCCGTGTTCACCGTGGAGAACGTCAAGGGCGACCTGCTCGTGCGGCGCGAGGTGAAGTTCGTCTACGGTTTCCAGTCGGAGCTGGACCGGCTGTACGGCTGGGGAATGCAGTGGGGGCGCGGCTACAAGTCCCGGGCCTGAGAGCCTGTCACCCGACAGGCTCTGAGCGGGCGCCTGCCGCCGCGGCGGTCAGGAGCGGACGAACTGGGGGCCCTGCGGCGGCAGCACGAAATTCGGGTCCGGGGCGGGCGCGGCGGCCACCGCGGGCTGCGGATAGCCGTAGGCGGGCTGCGGCGCGGCCGGCTGCGGGTAGCCGTAGGCGGGCTGAGGAGCGGGGGCGGCCGCCGCGGGCTGGGGATAGCCGTACGCAGCCGGGGCGGCTGCGGGCTGCGGGTAGCCGTACGTGGGCTGCTGGTGCTGGACCGTGGCCTGCGAGTCGGGTCCGGGTACCGGCGCAGGGGGAGACACCGGGGCGACCGTCGGCACGGCGGGGGCCGGATCGGGCTCCGGCTCGGCCGCGGCCTCCGCCTCGTCGACCGAGATGCCGAATGCGGTCGCGAGCCCGACCAGCCCGGTCGGGTAGCCCTGACCGACCGCCCGGAATTTCCAGCCATCGCCGCGCCGGTAGAGCTCACCGCAGATGATCGCGGTCTCCTCGCCGGTCTCCGGCCGTACATCGAACACGGCGAGCGGGTCGCCGCCCGCCGATGCCGCGTCGTAGAGAAGTATGCGGAGATCGCGGACCTGCTGGAAGGCGGCCCCGTCGGAGGAAGCGGCGACGACCACCTGTTCGACCGATGGGTCGAGCGCGCCCAGGTCGGCCTCGATGGTGTCGGTGAGCCCCTCGGCGACACTGCGCTTCGGTAGCCGTCGTACCAGGCCGGAGGGGTGCCGGGGCTGGTTGTAGAACACGAAGTCCTCGTCCGAGCGCACACGGCCACCGGCGCCGAGAAGCAGGGCCGAGGCGTCCACATCGGGCACCCCGGCGCCCGGAGTCCAGCGCAGCACGGCCCGTACGGCCATGGCATCGAGGGGGACGTTCGAGCCCTTCAGCATCGCGTGCGTCATGGCGGTCATCCTGCCTGCTGGCTGCCTGCGCAGACAACGTGGGGGCCCGACCCATGTCTCGGCAGTGCGTCGGAACCACGTCCTCCGGGCCCTGCGGAACCGTCGGGAAATGGACGAGTTACCCGAAATTCATGCACGTGGGGAACCCTCGACACCCGTCCGTACGTACTATTACCGGCCACACCTTGTCCGGCTGATCCGGCAGTACGGGGGAATCACATGCGTCATTTCGGGCACATCTCGCCCGCTGCGCGGGAAGGCCTGTTCTTTCAGCAGCCGCGCGAATTCGGTGCGGACTCCCCCGCCCGGATGCTTTCGGCCGCTCTCGGCGCCACCCTGTACTCCCCGGCGACCCGGCTGCGGCTCGCCGATGACGTCCTCAAGCAGGCCGGGCGCGGTGTCGTCTCGATGGTGCTGTGCCTGGAGGACTCCATCGACGACTCCGAGGTGTTGGACGCCGAGGAGAACCTGGTCAGGCAGTTCCGCGACCTCGCTGCGCGCGGCGCCGAGGTGCCGCTGCTCTTCATCCGGGTCCGCGAGCCGGAGCAGATAACGGACCTGGTGCAGCGGCTCGGCAGCTCCGTCCGTTTGTTGTCCGGTTTTGTACTTCCGAAGTTCACGGAAGAGCGTGGTCTTCCGTTCATGGAGGCGCTCACCAAGGCCGAGACGGCTGGCGGACAGCGCCTGTTCGCGATGCCCGTTCTCGAATCGCCCGAGCTGCTGCACCTGGAGACCCGCGCGGCGGCGCTCCGGGGAATCGTCCGCACCGTCAACACGTACCGGGACCGGGTGCTCGCCCTGCGGCTCGGGGTCACCGACTTCTGCTCGGCGTACGGACTGCGCAGGACGCCCGACATGACGGCGTACGACGTCCAGCTCGTCGCCGCGGTCATAGCCGATGTGGTCAATGTGCTGGGCCGGTCGGACGGGACGGGCTTCACGATCACCGGACCGGTGTGGGAGTACTTCCGGCTCCAGGAGCGCATGTTCAAGCCGCAGCTGCGCCGCAGCCCCTTCCTCGAGGGCCGCGCCGAGGAGCTGCGCACGACACTGATCGAGCACGACCTGGACGGCCTGCTGCGGGAGATCGAGCTCGACCGGGCCAACGGGCTGCTCGGCAAGACCTGCATCCACCCGTCGCACGTCGCGCCGGTGCACGCACTGTCCGTGGTCAGTCACGAGGAGTTCAGCGACGCACAGGACATCCTGCGGCCGGAGCGGGGCGGTGGCGGAGTGATGCGCTCCGCGTACACGAACAAGATGAATGAAGTGAAGCCGCACCGCGCCTGGGCCGAGCGCACCCTGCAACGGGCCGAGGTCTTCGGCGTCGCGAAGGAAGACGTCGGCTTCGTGGATCTGCTGGCCGCGGGGCTGGCGGAATGAGCGCGTCTCGATGAGCGAACGCGCAGCAAGGAAAGAGACGGCGAACGTGGTGTGGTCGGGTAGCTGGGTGGCGGAGCGGCTGGGCGTCGAGCTCGTCGGCAACGGAAGGCCCGAGGGTGACGGGGAGCTCCGGGAACTGCTGGGCCTCGCCCTGCGCCGCAACCCCAAACGGGCCCATCTGCTCGTCTCCAATGTGCTGGGCAAGCATGTCCCGCAGCGGCCCTCCGTGGTGTACCGCGCGGGGTTCGAGCTCGGACTGAGCGTGCGCGCGCTCCTCGGGGAGGCGGAGGCCCGCCGGGCGGTGGTGCTCGGGTACGCGGAGACGGCCACCGGCCTCGGCCACGCGGTCGCCGACGGGCTGGGCGTGGTCCCGTACCTCCACTCGACGCGGCGTCCGGTCGAGGGCGTGGCCCGGGCGGGCGGCTTCGAGGAGTCGCACTCGCACGCGACGTCGCATCTGTTGCTGCCGGAGGACCCCGCCTTGCTGGCGCGCGGGAGCGGGGCGCCGCTCGTGCTGGTGGACGACGAGTTCTCCACGGGCAACACCGTGCTCAACACGATTCGCGCGCTGCACGAGCTGTACCCGCGCGACCGCTACGTCATCGTGGCCCTGGTGGACATGCGGTCGGCGGCCGACCGCGAACGGCTGGCCGGGTTCGCCGCCGAGATCGGCGCCCGCGTCGACCTGGTGGCCAGGGGTACGGGTACGGTCCGGCTCCCGGACGGCGTTCTGGAGAAGGGCCAGGCCCTCGTCGCCGCCCACGAGTCGGAGCGGGAACCCGCCCGGGCCGGCGCGGCAGGGCCCGGCAGCCCGTGCACCCGGGTGGAGCTTGAGTGGCCCGCCGGTGTGCCCGACGGCGGACGGCACGGCTTCACCCCCGCCCACCGCGAGACGCTCGAATCGGCCCTTCCCGCCATGGCTGCCCGCATCGCCGGCGCCCTGGGCGGTGAAGCCCGCCGCATACTCGTCCTCGGCTTCGAGGAGCTGATGTACGCACCGCTCCGGCTGGGCACCGCCCTGGAGGATCACACCGACGCCGAGGTGCGCTACTCGACCACCACACGGTCCCCCGTCCTCGCCGTGAACGACCCCGGCTACGCGATACGCAGCCGGCTGGTCTTCCCGGCCCATGACAACCCGGCCGACGGCCCCGGCGTCCGCTACGCGTACAACGTCGCGGACGCCGGTTTCGACGCCGTGGTCGTCGTCGTCGACTCCGCCGCCGACACCCCGGAACTGCACGCCCCGGACGGCCTGCTGGCGGAACTCGCCGCGCACACCTCCCACGTCCTGCTGGCCGTCGTCCCCTCGTACGTCCCGTCGTCCGCCTCCTCCACCGCCCCCGAACGGCAGGAACCTCCCATGCTGTCCGAGCCCCTCCGCGGCCCAGCCTTCTCCTCCTATGCGCCGGAAGAAGTCGGCTGGCTGCTCCAGGACCTCTCGGACACCGAGCTGGAGGCGCCCACCGAGGAGCGCGAGGAGGCGATACAGAGCGGCGGCGCGCACTACGCCGAGTCGCTGCCCGTCGAGTACCAGCCGTCGGCCGAGTACCAGGACCTGTTCAAGGCGGCCCTGGACCTGTCGGCGGCCCGCATCGCGCGGGCCGTCGGAACCGTCACCGAGACGGTCCTCGCCGAGCGCACCCCCCGCCCCGTCCTGGTCTCCCTCGCGCGGGCCGGCACCCCGGTCGGCGTGCTGATGCGCCGCTGGGCCCAGCACCGTCACGGGCTCGATCTGCCCCACTACGCCGTCTCCATCGTGCGCGGCCGGGGCATCGACGCGAACGCCCTGCGCTGGCTGGCCGCCCACCACGACCCCGCCGACGTCGTCTTCGTCGACGGCTGGACCGGCAAGGGCGCCATCACCCGCGAACTGGCCGCCGCACTCGAGGAGTTCGACGGCTTCGACCCCGAGATCGCGGTCCTCGCCGACCCGGGCGGCTGCGTCCGCACCTACGGCACCCGCGAGGACTTCCTCATCCCGTCCGCCTGCCTCAACTCCACTGTCTCCGGACTGATCTCCCGTACCGTCCTCCGGTCCGACCTGGTCGGCCCCCATGACTTCCACGGCGCGAAGTTCTACCGGGAACTCGCGGAAGCCGATGTGTCCGGCCACTTCCTCGACACCGTCGCCGCCCACTTCGACCAGGTCGTCGACGCCGTGGACGCCGAGGTCAAGGAGCTGCTCACGGCTGACCGCGCCCCCACCTGGGAGGGCTGGGCGGCCGTCGAGCGCATCAGCGAGGAGTACGGCATCCACGATGTGAACCTGGTCAAGCCGGGGGTCGGCGAGACCACCCGCGTACTGCTGCGACGCGTCCCCTGGAAGATCCTCGCCAAGCGCGGCGCCGGTGCCGACCTCGAACACATCCGGCTGCTGGCCGAGCAGCGCGGCGTGCCGGTCGAGGAGGTCGACGGTCTCCCGTACACCTGCGTCGGACTGATCCACCCGAAATACACCCGCGGAGCGACGGGCGCGGACGGCAAGGCGGTGGCGTCACAGTGACCCACCCGGCCACTGCGACCGCCCCGACCACCCCGACCGCCTCGACCGCCCCTGTGACGCTGGTCGCCAGCGACCTCGACCGCACCCTCATCTATTCGACGGCGGCACTCCAGCTCGCCATGCCGGACGCGGATGCCCCCCGGCTGCTCTGCGTCGAGGTGTACGGGAACAAGCCGCTCTCCTACATGACGGAGACGGCCGCCGCACTCGTCGACGAACTGGCCCGCGCCACGGTCTTCGTACCCACGACGACCCGCACCCGCGAGCAGTACCACCGCATCCAGTTCCCCGGCCCCGCACCGAAGTTCGCCATCTGCGCCAACGGGGGGCACCTCCTGGTCGACGGCGTCTCCGATCCCGACTGGCAGGACCGGGTGGCCCGCCGGCTGGCCGACGAGTGCGCCTCGCTCGCCGAGGTCCGCGCCCACCTCGTGGCCGCAGCCGACCCCGCCTGGCTGCTGAAGGAACGCGTCGCCGAGGACCTCTTCGCCTATCTCGTCGTCGAACGCTCGCTGCTGCCCACGGACTGGCTGCAGGAACTGGCCGAGTGGGCGGGGCCCCGCGGCTGGACCGTGTCCCTCCAGGGCCGCAAGATCTACGCCGTGCCCAAGCCGCTCACCAAGAGCGCCGCGATGCACGAGGTCGCCCGCCGCGCCGGCGCCACGCTCACCCTCGCCGCCGGCGACTCGCTCCTCGACGCCGATCTGCTCCTCGCCGCCGACCTCGCCTGGCGTCCGGGCCACGGCGAACTCGCCGACACCGACTGGAGTGCCCCGCACGTCGACGTCCTGACGGAACGTGGTGTGGCGGCGGGCGAGGAGATCCTCCGCCGATTCATCCGGGCTTCCGTCCCCCGGCACGGTCTCTGAATCCTGCGCGGCCGTCGCCGAACGGCTGCACGGGTGCGCGGAGCAACACGTCGACGCGATCTTCGACAAGCCCGGACCGACAGGGAACAGTGGCTGGCAGCCGCCGCGTTCCCGCCGTACTCCGGTACTCGGGGACCTGACCAGCCTGCCCGGCAGGCACGAAGAGAGTCTGCGATGAGCAAGGGAAACGAAACCAAGATCACGGACGAGTTGTACGCGTACATGCTGGCGCACAATCCGCCGCTCGACGCGGTGCAGCGTGAGCTCGTCGAGACCACGTACGCACGCCTTCCCGATCAGGCCGGCATGCAGTCCGCCGAGGAACAGGGGCCACTGCTCGCCTTCCTCGTACGGCTGACCGGGGCCCGGCACATCGTCGAGGTCGGGACATTCACCGGGTTCTCCGCACTGGCCATGGCGCAGGCGCTGCCCGCCGACGGGCGGCTGATCGCCTGCGACATCTCGGAGGAGTGGACCGCCTACGGCAGGGAGGCGTGGGAGAAGGCAGGCGTCGCCGACCGGATCGAGCTGCGCATCGCCCCCGCGCTCGACACGCTGAGGGCGATGCCGTCCGACCCGCACATCGATCTCGCCTATCTGGACGCGGACAAGGGCAACTACATCCCGTACTGGGAGGAGCTGGTGCCCCGCATGCGGCAAGGCGGCCTCGTCGTCACCGACAACGTGCTGTTCCACGGCGGCGTGACCGACCCGCAGGCGACCGGCGGGGCGGCGGCGATCAAGGAGTTCAACGAGCATGTGGCCGCCGACCCGCGGATGGACAGCGTGATGCTCACCGTGGCGGACGGGCTGACACTCTCCCGCAGGAGGTAGCGCCCGCCCGCCGGGTCGAGCGGCGCGGCCGGGTCAGCCGCAGCAACCCCCACCGCAGCAGCCCCCGCCGCCACCGCCGCCCGACGGGGCGGCGGGCGCGGACTTGGCCGAACCCCCGCCCACAGCCACGGTGGAGAGGAGCTTCACGGTGTCCTCGTGCCCAGCGGGGCAGGAGGCAGGAGCCGAGGACTCGGCCATCGGACGGCTGAGTTCGAAAGTGTCTCCGCAGGAGCGGCAGCGGTACTCGTAACGAGGCATGACCCCAGGCTAACGGCTACCCCGTAACCGGCGGCGCTGCCCGGCAGCGGTGCCCGGCAACAGGACCCAGGGCCGATACGGGTGGGCGCACCGCCGCGACGGGGCCGCTCCTACGACCGGGCAATGGGCATGGACTGCCGCCGTCTGCGGCGCAACTCCTCGGCTGCCTGATCGGGATGGCGGGCCTGCCAGTACGGGTTGTCGTGCGGGAGCCCGCCACTGACCCTCCCGTACATCCCGAACATCATCAGCATCAGCCCGACGACAAAGCTGAACAGCACGTTCTGCAGGTGGAAGGCCAGGAAGTTGTAGTCCGTGTCGAGCAGCGCGAGATTGACGAAGCCACTGAGGATGAACGCGATACCGAGGACCATGTTGAGCGTCGAGGCGAAGTTGGCGCCGATCACCATTCCGGTGAACAGGAGCAGGCCGACGCAGATGGACAGCACGCTGAGCGCACCGTTGGTGTTCAGACCCGCGACGGTGGCACCACCCGTGTCGAAGAAGCCGATCTCGTCGATGAGCCCCAGGATGCCGAAGGCGAGCAGCACCAGTCCCATCAGCCCTGCCCCGACGCGGTAGACCCTGCTGAGCCGGTGATCGACCGGGAGATGCTCGTCGAGCCGGGCCATTCTGCCGGGTCTCGCCGGACCTCGCGCCGCTTGCTGCGGGTGATGAGGGAGGTGCGGGAGACGCGGAGCACCGGTGTGGGCCATGGCGATGGCCTCCTTCGGACTACCACCATGATCCGCCCTGCCCCGGGCCCCGACAACTCGGCTCAGCCCCCGGCGCCACGCTCCTCCCGGATCTCGGAAACCACCCTCGCAGCCGTCTGCCGCACCGCTTCCGTCTCGGTCAGAAAGTGCCAGTAGTCGGGGTGGCGGCCCTCCAGCCCGGCGACGGCGCGCTCCAGCCGGGCCACCCCGTCGTCCAGCGGCCGGGCATGGCGCGGGTCGGGCGTGTTGCGGCCCGCCATGGCCAGACGCTGCGCGTCCCGGATCGCGAACCGGGTCCGCTGGATCTCCTGCTGCGGATCCTTGGCCACGGCGTCGAGCCGGTGCAGCCGGTCGCCGGCCGCGGACACCGCCTCGTCCGTCGCGTTCAGCAGGGCCCGTACCGTGGAGAGCCGCGAGGTCGCGTCCGCCCAGCGCTGCTCGTCCCGTGCCTTGGCCGCCTCCTTGAGCTTCTCCTCGGCCTGCCGCACATTGACCGCCGCCTGCTCCGGAACCGGCTGGAGGTCCTGCCAGCACGCGGCCGAAAAACGCCGCCTCAGCTCACTCAGCACCGGCTCCACCGAGCTCGCACGGGTGGTCAGCGCCTGGGCACGGGTCCGCAGCGACACCAGCCGGTGGTCGATCTCGGCGGCACGCTCGGGAAGCCGCGCCGCCTCCGCCCGAATAGCCTCCGCACCGCGCAGCACCTGATCGGCGCGGAGCAGCGTCTCCTGCACGCCGTGCCGGCCAGCGCCCTGGTTGAGCTTGGTCAGTTCGGGGGCGAGGGCCGCCAGACGCGCGGCGAGATCGTCCGCCCGCAGCCCGGACGCACGCACGGCGTCGAGAGCGTTGCTCGCACCGAGCAGCGCCTGCCGGGCCCGCTCCACGGCGGGCGCGAGCCGGGCGAGCTGTGTCTCCGCGTTTGCCAGGAACGGACCGAGTCCCTGGGCGAACCGGTCGAGCTCGCCCTTGACCCGTACGAGCTCGTCCTTGGCGCCCGTCAGCTCCGTCCTGGCACGCGCCGCGATCGCCGGTTCGAGATCGTCCCGGTCCAGGTCGTGCGCGTCCACCGCCGTGATGTACGCATGGCTCGCCTCGTCGATCCGCCGCCCCAGAGCGGCGAAGTCGTCCACGACCTTGCGCGCGGCGGGCGAACTGTCCACCGCGGTGATCGTCTCGATCGAGATCTGCAGATCGCGCTGAGCGGTGTCCAGCTCGTAGAACGCCTCCGCAGCCGCATCCTTCGCCGCCTGCGCCTCGACACGCTGGTTCTCCCCACGGCCGCCGAACCAGCGCCGTGTACCTCCACCGGCGAAGGCGGCCGGCAGCGTGGCCGCGAGCAACGGCACCGGCAGCAGCATCAACCCGAGGACGTCCCTGACGGCGGACATGGCACCCGCTCCTGCCTGCGGCCGCGCGTATGTCGCCGTCACATCCCTCTCCCGTGCCGTTTCGCCCTGCCCGGTTCATTCTCCCACCAGGTAAGGACGAACACACGGGCCGGTTAGTTCGCCGTTCGCACCGTGATCTGACCGTTGTCGCTGTGCGCCTTCACCACATGAGCACTGCCGTCGCTGCGCGGCACCTTCACTGAGACGAGCCCGTTCCTCGTGGTGGCAGTCACCGCGTACGCCTGCGAACCGCGCGGCAGATCGATGGTGACCCGGCCGTTGTCGCTGACGGTGTCCACCAGATCCGGCACAGCGCTGAACCCGAGCCGGATCCCCCCGTTGTCCGAGCGCGCGGAGACGGACCTGCTGGAGATCCGCTCCGTGAGGAGGCCCCCGTTGTCACACTCCAGCTTCAACGGACCGCTGGAGTCACGCACGGTCACCATTCCGTTGTCGGAGTGGAGCGTGAGAGGAGTGTCGAACCCGGACGCGAGGATCCGCCCGTTGTCCCCTTTGACCGTCACCGCGACGCCACGCGGCACCTTCACCTGGTGGCGCGACCCGCAGTTACTGATCACCGCGTGGCACTTCACCCGCAGCGTGAGCGTGTCGTCCCGCATCGACCACCGGGCATCGGGCCCGTCTCCGAGCACCACCCACCCGTCGACGCGCCGGGTCACCTCGACCTTGCGCACATCGGTCGGCACGAGCTCCACGGTCGTACCGCCGGATTCGATGGTCAGCGCCTTCCCACCCAGCGCGAACGACTTGTGCTCGGCCGGCGCGCCGTCCACATCCGCGCTGCCACAACCGGTGAGGGCCAGGGCGACGAGGACAGCCCCGCCGGACGCAACGAGCGTGCGGAGCCGGGTGCGAGCGCGGGTGCGAGTGCGGAGTGCCACGGTGATCGATCCCCCATCCGGTCCGGCGGGCCGTCCCGCCGGTGTGGATCCACCGTAGAGAGCGAAGCGGCCCGGGGAGTATCCGGGCGGCTACCGTAAGCGGGGTGGGGATATCCCCCGTCTCCCCGTCGGTCCGGACAACCGTTTGTGAGCATGGGCCCTGCGCCATGTACGCTGTTGCTTCATCCACGGGTGCGTAGCTCAGGGGTAGAGCGCTGCTCTTACAAAGCAGATGTCGGCGGTTCGAAACCGTCCGCGCCCACCAGCAGGAAGCACGACAAAGGCCCAGGTCACCGGTACTGAACCGGGAGCCTGGGCCTTGTTCGTTCCTCACGGTGCATACCGCTCATTGGGTCAACCATGAGGGGCCGTGCAAGGTTCGGCTTCAACAGTCGAACACCGACCAGCAGATGTCGTTGCGCAGCCGCTGGTCATCAAGTACGAGCTCGCGGATCGCCTCCGGGAGCTGATTGCGCTGCCACTGGCACTCGAGTCGTCCCGCGGTCTCACTCTCACCTTCCGGTGCCGCTGCACGTGCGGCCTTGATCGCATAGGCGGCCGCGCCGAGCTCGTGAGCGGCGACATGGGCGACGGCCCCGGCCTGGCCGGCGGCATACGCGGCATGCCGTGCTGCCCCACGCAGGTCTCTGGCTGCCCCCATCGCATGGCCGCCCGCCGCGCGAGCCTGCATCATCTTGACCTCGCCACGCACCCATGCCCGCGCGTGCTCGATCGCCTGGCGTGGCCGTGGGTCCCCAGGCTGAGCCGACTCGAACAGACCAAGGACGTGCTCTGCACACGAGGCAGCCCATAGAGCGAGGAGACGGTGATCCGCATCAGTGAGAGTCCCACCACGGCGGATCGTCACGAAGCGAGGGTCCCGGACCTTCGGGAGAATCACGACTTTCAGTCCCTCCTGCGCGTATCGGCGCCACTCGCCGCGTTGTGCCCTGGCGGCCGGTCAGCCGCCTGAGCGAGCAGCCCGGGCCGTCACGTGCTGGATGGACTCCATGACCGCGGCCCAGGGGAGCTGCCGAACTGCTGGCCCTTCGCGGGGTTCATGGAGTGGCCAGACGTCAGGACCGTGGATGAGCTCTACGTCCGCCTTCCGTAGGGTTGCGACATGTCCGTCCCACGATGGGTGCCGTACGTGTGCTGCGTTGACCCGCGGGAACACCACGACGGGAACACCGATCGTGCCGAGCGCCTCGCTCACTTGCGTCAGTGCTTGGTTGTCGGCGATGCCCGTCGCGAGCTTGGCAACGTAGTTCGCGCTTGCAGGGGCGACGACGTAGCAGTCGGCGACAGGGTGTGGGCGACCCTCGGTCGGTAGGCGAGGCGTATCCCGGACTGGCAGGCCAGTTGCGGCTTCCAGGCGGTCCAGTTCGCCGTTTGCCCTCAGCCATCGGCCGGCATTCGGGGTCAGGGTCACGGCTACCTGCCAGCCGAGGGCGATGGCCGGCTCGACCAGTCCGGTGCGTAGTTGCTCGACTCCATCGGCTGCCGTGCCTACGACTCCCAGCACTCCGTGACTGTCTGCACTCACGGTTCCACCACCCCGCATCGGTCCGCTCCCACGGTCAGCAGTACAGCAGAGAAGTACCGCAACCACAGCGACTATCAACAACCGTTGTTGGTTCCGAGAGCCCGTGTGGACAGGCCGACAGCCGTCAGTGACCGTCGTGCCGGTAGTCCGCATCGAGGGGGCCCTGACATCTACGGCTGACATCAACGACGGTGGCAACATCGAGCGGCCACCAGCAGCGTTGGTGCGTATGGCGGAAGCAGGGGCCACGGCAGCCTGATCGAACTTACAAGGTGGTGCTCAACTGGCCATCCAGAGGTAGTGGTTCGTGGTGGTGCCAGATGAGATATCGGTCCCCCCGTTTTAGGTGGAAACCTGTACACCACTTCCCTGGACGCAACCGAGGCACTGCCGGCCGAAGGTAACTGGACGTACTTCGCTCATGCGCTCCGGGCCGCCACGATGTACGAGTGAGCGTTGTGCCGAGGAGCGCGGAGCCTGGCAAGTTGGGTGGTAGCCGCGCCCACGCTGGGCCGTCTCCGGGCCGTCCGAGGCTGTTCAGCAGTGGCCGACAATGACCAATGACGACTACTCAGGCGGCCGATGCGAAGCCCTGGAGCTGCAGGAACGTAGGTCCCCAAGATCCCCTACAAGACCCAGGGGGAGGTCGTCAGCCAGCAGCCTTGGCGATGATGCGATCCATCTCCTCTTGGCCGAAGGCCCGCAGAGTCGTGGTACGGACGTTGCCCACTCCGCCGAGCTGCAGGAGTGTCGCGGTGGCGGTTTCGTCGTCAGGCGCCTCGACGACGGCCACGAGGTCGTATGGGCCGACGGTCCAGTAGATGTTCAGGAGTTTCGCCCCGAGCTTCTGTGCCGCTGCGGCGAAGGCCTCGGCGCGTTTCGCAGTGTCCTTGTAGTTTCGGGCCCCTTGATCGGTCCAGTTCAGCAACGTGACATACGTCGGCATGTTCTTTCACCTTCACGAGGAAACACATCGTGAGGTTAATCCTGGACATCATGACCGAAGCCTGCACGAAGTGTGCACCCGAACGAGCTGTACGAGCGATCACAGGCAGTTGATCACGGTGGTTGGAACTTGCGAGAGGCGCTTTGCACAACAGTCACGTTGACTTGCGAAGGGACGCTCGGCAGGTCCCGAGGTCCGGCCTCGGATACCCCGCTCCATCGTTCCGCCGGAGTGCCCATGGGGGGCAGGCTGACATCCACGCCTGACATCAACGACAGCGGACACCACAGGATCACAAAGATTCCAGGCGGAGTGGGTCCGGTCCTGCAGCCGTAGCGACTGAAGCAGAGGACGCCCCAGGCATAAGCGATCAATGTCGGTCGCACAGGCCTGGGCCGACTCGCCCGGCCCTGGAGCGCGTCATAGCCTGGGGGGACAATTCCAGATCCTGACCAGGCAGCAGGCTGCCTCCCGGCAGGCGGCCGCCCGTCCCGGATCGGCCTCGTCGCCGCCCACCCAGAGGGGCTCGCTCCATCATCGTCCGGCAACCTGTCCGGCTGCGGCCCAGCCGCTGCCGGGCTTCGGCCGGCCCGCTTCGATGCCCTAGTGTGACCGCTGCCGTTCAGGGCCCACGGCCGGGATCTACACGTCCTCGCTGGAGGGATGCCATGCTCTCAGACACCTCTCGGCCTGTCGTCACAGCAACACTGCCGGTCGTCGCCGAGCACATCGGAGAAATCGCCCAGCGCTTCTACAGGCACATGTTCGCCGAGCATCCGGAGCTGCTGAACGGCGTCTTCAACCGTGGCAACCAGGTCCACGGAGATCAGCAGAAGGCGCTGGCCGGATCGGTGGCGGCGTTCGCGAGCGGACTGGTGGAATCACCGGAGCACATCCCCGAGCACCTGCTCTCGCGGATTGCGCACAAGCACGCGTCCCTCGGCATCCGTCCCGATCAGTACCAGATTGTCCACGACAACCTGATGTGGGCGATCGCCGACGTCCTGGGCGACGCGGTCACCCCAGAGGTCGCCGCCGCCTGGGACGAGGTCTACTGGCTGATGGCCAATGCTCTGATCAACCAGGAACGCGGCCTCTACAGTGCGCGTGGGGTCAGGCCGGAGACGGTATGGCGGCAGTGGAAGGTCGAGAAGAAGATCCGGGAGACCCCCGACGTCGTGACCTTCGTGGTCAAGCGGATCGACGACCGCCTGGTGAAGACCTCGCTGCCCGGCCAGTACGTCACTGTGCGGATGACGATGCCGGACGGGGTGCTCCAGCCGCGCCAGTACAGCCTGACCCGGGCCGACGACGGGGAACACCGCCAGTTCTCGGTCAAGCGGGTCCGTAGCGTCGACGACGAGCCCGACGGGGAGATGTCGACGCTCCTGCACGACTCGGTGGACGTGGGCGACGTCCTGACGCTGTCGCTGCCGTACGGCGACGTCGTGCTCGACGACTCGGGACGGCCGGTGGTGTTCGCCACCGCGGGCATCGGGATCGCCCCCGTGGCCGGGATGCTCTCGCACCTCGCCAAGGCCGGGTCCGGGCTGCACATCACGGTCCTCCACGCCGATCTCGACGAGCCCTCGTTCCCCCTGCGCCGCCAGGTCGTGAGCGACGTCCTGGAGTTGCGGCACGCGGAGCTGTACGCCTGGTACGAGAAGGGCGTGGAGAGCATGGAGCCGCTGAACGGGGTATTTCAGGGACTGATGAAACCCGCGGCGGTCGATCTGCCCGACAACGCCCTGTACTACCTGTGCGGCCCGCTGCCGTTCATGCAAGGTGTGCGCAGCAGGCTGCTCGAGCGGGGCGTCGCGCCCCAGGACATCCAGTACGAGGTGTTCGGCCCCGACCTCTGGCAGGCGGACCTGGACTAGGGCGTGTTTCGAAAGTAGCGTCGTCCGCCCGTAGGGCGGGCCTGGCGGCGTCTGGTGCGTGCGATCGCAAGGCGGAGGGTCGCCCCGATA
>NZ_JBEZKL010000151.1:0-17549 GCF_040704695.1 Streptomyces sp. NPDC048411 | reverse complement strand
TCTCCTCCGCGAACGCCTCCAAGCGTGCGCGGACCTTCTCCATCTCCTCGGGTGTCACACCTGAAAGAACATCACAACCTATCTGGAGATGATCACTCGGGGTACCTAACAAAGCCCTACTAGTTGCCGCTCAGTGGCGAATCCCATGTGGGGTCGTGTCGCGATCCCCTCATCAGGTGGGTAAGCAGGTGCTCCGCCGTGTTGGGGGCGGTGTCTTGCGGGGCTCCTGCCGAGGCCAGGGCTGCACTGAGCCTTGCCGGCGCCGCCTCCGGCACGTCCAGGTCGTTAAGTAGGGGAAGGACGAGTAGGAGACGGGCCTCGGGATCCTCGGCACCATCGGCTTCGGTTGCGGGGTTGTCGGCGATACGGACCAGTTCGAGCCACGTCAGCCCGGTCCCCGAAAGGTCACCTTCCCAGCTGGCGATCTGCTGTGCGTAGCTCCGGCCTGGATGGGTGAGGAGGTAGTCGATGCCGTAGTCGCCGGGCAGGTTGCGGTAGACCACGACGGCCCCAGGACCGTCTGCCGCGGGTACCCGGAACACCGGCCAGTGTTCGGGGTCGAAGAGGGCCTCAGACAAGGCGTCGGTATCAGCTCCGTCATCACCGAACCACTCCGGAACCGGACGCTCAGCACCAGCTCCGCCACCGCACATCGCCATGAGGTAGTTCGACTAGAAGCCCGGGCGAGCCAGCAGTGACTCCCCTGCAACCAGCGGGCCGTCGTATCCCTTGATCAGCACCCTGTAAGCCTCTCACCAGCCACTGACACAGCCTGATCTGGGGATCGGTATGGAGGGCCCGCCAGTTACGGGACGGGCCTTAGCAACCCAATCAGCCAGAGAACCGCCGGGATACTGAAGACGACGCCCCAGAAACCGATCACCATGAATGCGGCCACGGCGACCCCCAGCCAGGCCACGCGGGTCGGCGCGAGCACACGTGAGGGGTCCTGCGGGTCGTATCGAATCTCCTCACGGCGCCCTCGCACTTGCCCGTTCGCTGTAACCTTCCGGCCGTCGAGCGTGCGGAAGTGGACAATGTAGCTACTGGTGCTGTCGCTGTGCGGGTCGGACTCGAACCTTGCCCGTACGGTGATGCCTCGCCGCCACATCACCCACCGCGTGTCCAGCTCGGCCATGCTCACCCATGCACGCAGCGAGGCGACGCTCAGCGGCAGCAACAGCCAGGCGAGCAGACCCAGGAAGCGGGGCTTCACCGGCAGCAACACGACCAGGGGGAACCCCAGAACCACGTACCAGAGGGCACGCCGCCACCACGGGCTGCCGTGCCGCACCCGATTACGCAGATCAGCCAGCACCCGCAGGGAAAAACACCCCACGGGACCAACGAACCGGTCTTCCAAGGGGCTGACAGGCCTGCCGTAAAACACCACCGGCCCGCCCTAACACGGCGCCGGTCCTCGGCATGCCCTCACACCACGGCACACCTGTGCCGCCTCACCCCGTCCCAGCCGCCCTCCCGCGGCTCGTTCAGGCATGAGGCGGCCCAGCCGTCACGTGCCGGAAGGGCATCCACGCGATGAACTCGACCTCCCTCGCCCCCATCACCGGCCTCCTGGCCGGACTGCCCGCTGTCCTCGCCGGCGCCCTGGGCGGCGCACCCTGGTGGGCCGTCGGAGCAATCGTCATCGCCGCCTACCTCGCCATCCCCCTCACCAGCCTGATCCTCGACCACAACCGCCAGCGAAAAGGAAACATCGTCGACGAGAAATTCGCAGCCACGCTCGACCAAATAACAGACCCCGAAAAAAGAATCCAAGCCATCATCAACTACCGTCAGGCCACAGCTCTCGCCGCCACTCCCCAGCCGCCACCCGACCCGCCACCCGGAGCACTACCGCCCGCCGACCCGGCCGACGCGGGCCAAACACCGGCCTCTACCTAGAGGGAACAGGCAGCCTGCCATAGCGCCAGCTTGCGTCGGCGCCTCGGCTTCAGGGTTTGACGACAGTCAGTGTCTGAGCGTCGAGGCCCGCCCAACTCGAGGCGTCCGCCGCCCTGCCTGTACGCAACGGGCTGGGGTGAGGCCGGCTGACGACTGCAGGCGACGGGGCCCGGACTGCTCTTCCCGGCCGAGGCAGGCGTCCTGGTCCGGGCCCGGACGGGGCGAGAGGAGCCGCCCGGGTGTGCCGGGCCGCGCGGTCCCCGGTGGCCGGGCAGCTGATCGACGACCTGCTCACTGCGGACCTCGGCACGTCGGTCGCGGGCGCGAGTGGGGCCGGGGCGGAACGACGAAGCCGGCGCCCGCGTGACGGGTGCCGGCTCGGTGCGGGCAGGCCACGCGCCAACGTGGGCTCTGCCGGGTGTCCCTGTCGGCATCGGTTGCAGCCAGTAGCAGTCAAGGACGTTCGCGGGCCGGGACGACCGGCCTCGTGGTGTTCTGCGACCCACCATCATTCATAGACAGGGACTACGGCAAGCCGAGCATGGACGCGCATGAACCATCCCGGCGGGTGAGGCGGTCGTCAGTCGCGGCGGCGTGACACCGGTGCTGGTCAGGCACAGACGTGGGGCGAGGGAGTGAGAACCGCTCTCTTGGACACCAGCGAACCAAAAAACGACCATTTCCGTCATACGGGATATCAGGGTCAGGGACCGCTCTGCGGGGAACGGCCCCGGACTGGAATGATGAAAGTACGCCCAGCGCAGCAAGCGACGCCAATCGCCGCTGTGCACATGGGACTTGCAGCCAGTAGCAGTTTCCACGCCCGGTCCGCCGCTCCCTTGGGGCCCGGGCATGCCGAAAGGACTTCGCATGCCGACCGACACCACCCTCGCACCCCCCACCGAGCCATCCCCGCCGGACGCCCCATCCCGGCTCGGCGCGCCGCAGGCCTTCACCGCCGTCTCCTTCCCCGTCCTGGGCGGTGCTCTGCACGTCACCGGGATGCCCCTGCAGGACATCTTCATCCTGCTGGGCGGCTGCGGCGCCCTGGGCGCGGCAGCGGTCGTGGCCGTCGGCGGCGGCCGCCGCCGCCTGACGTCGCTGGCCGGCGCAGTGCTGCGCGCCGCCGCCGGGAAGTAGGAGGCCGCTGGATGGGACGCCGAGAGAACCCCGTCGACCACAGCCGGCCCGCCCGGGGCCGGCTGGCCGAGTACCTGCGCCTGCGGCGGCAGTCGACCGGGATGACCTACCAGGAACTGGCCCGGCTCACAGGGCTGTCGCCAGCCACGCTCAAGCGGGCGGCCTCCGGCGCCGTGGTGGCCAAGCACACGACGGTCGAGGCCTACGTGGAAGGCTGCGGCGGCGGGCCGGGAGCGGTACGGGACGCCGGCGAGCTGTGGCGGCGCGCGCGCATCGAGGAACGCGGCCGGCTGGCGCAGCTGCACGCCCCGCGGCCCGAGTTCATCAGCGACGCCGCTGACCTGAGCCGGGCCCTGGAAGTGGTGTGGGAACAGGCCGGAGCACCGAGTCTGCGGGACATCCGGGACCGCTCGGGCAACCCGCTCGCCCTGCCGGTCAGCAGCGCTGCCCGCATCGTCAACCGCGACGCCATCCCTGCCGACGAGCAGCAACTGAAGGCGTTCCTGACCGGCTGCGGCATCCCGCCCGAGAAGCGCACCGCGTGGACGGCCGCCTTTGCCAAGGCCGGCAGCACCGCGGCGGCCACCGCCGCGCAGGGGCTGCCGCAGGAGTGGACGGCCCCGGACCGCCAGGTCGCGTGGCGGCGCCTGCTACGCACGGCGTCCGCCCCTACGAGCGGGGCAGCCCCGCCGGGCGCCGGGCCGGGCGCCTCGGCCAGTGACCAGGTGTGGGGGCGGCTCGTCGAACTGCTGCCGCCCGCCGCGCTCGAGGAGGCCATCGCCAGCGGCATGCAGATCTACCTGGCGTCGGAAGCCGCCCGCAACGGAAAGACGCTACACGCTCCGGCGTCCTGGCAGCCGGACATGCTCGCGGTGCACGACGGCAAGTACACGGTGATCGAGGTCAAAAGCACGTCCAACCCGCCCGGTCGGCCTCCGGCGGGCGGAGCCGCGGGCATCCCATCGCACAGACCACCCGGCAGCGGAGGCCACCCCACCGCCCGGACCGAACCCCGTCCGCGCCCCCCACACGCTCTCCGGGCAGCGTCCTGATCACACCGCCGACCGCCCACCGGCCGTGCCGCCGGCCAGCCCGTGGCGACACGGCCGACGGCACGGGCGGTGTAAACCGCGAACACAGCAGCAGCAGCGTTGGCCAGGCAACGCCGCCAGCGAACTCGGAGCGCCGCCACATACCAACAATCACTCAATCTGAACCTTGCACGGCGCAGATGACACGACCTGATCGCCCACCCAGCTAACTGACGAACCCGCAGGCCAGGTCCCTGCCCCAGCACAGCACTTGCGATCACTGCAGCTACTGGCGCACTCCAATCCCCTGCCCGCCGCCGCACCACAAACTGATCAGTGCGGGCCAGGCCACCAACTACTGATGAGAAGAACCGCTCCTGGACAGCCGCGTTGGTCGGCCTCGGACTGGAGTGGGCGGCAGCATAGGGCCTTCGGAGGGCAATGCGAGGTCCGTGCCGAAGCCGGCAACCCGGTCCTTGAGCATCAGGTTGCAAAATATGGGTCAGCAAACCGCGACGGCCCTCAGTCCGGTGTGGGTGCCGTACGGGACCGCATCGCTGATGCGCCCGGATGCGATCGGGCCATGGCCCGACCCTCGAGTACGCCAAGCCGCCACACGGCTACCGTGCGCAGCCTGATCACCTCCGACACAAGGCGACGACTGCCCCGCGAGGCCTCAGCCGACCTACACGTGTCTCTGATAGCACAAACCCTCCACAGTCCCCATCGCGGAGTGCGAGTCTGTGCGGATGGACCTGGAAGAACTCCTACGCGCAATGGACCGAACAGCGGCGAACCTGAGCAAGCTGGAAAGCGTGTGGGAGCGCGCAAGGCCATTCATCCCAGACGGCCCGCAACGCGGTTCGCATCCTGCGTACGAAGACCTCGCGATGGCCTGGGCGGACCTCCTTCCAGGTCTTCCGCCAATCGACGGCTGGACCATCACCGACCCTCTTCCAGACATCGCCGCCATGGGACAGGCCTTCATCGACTACCTAGAAATTGACGAGTTGCCCGACGCCGTACATGCCGCTGGCGAGAAGCCGGGTGCGGACATCGCCGCGTACCGGTACCGCCTCGACCGTGCCCGCCGACGCGCCGCCCGATGCCGCCTGGAGCAACTCATCTCCACCGTCGACACCTCGCTCCCTGTCGCCCTGAAAGGCGTGGGGCGGGGCTCCCACGAGAAACTGCAGAACGACCAGACCGAACAGATAAAGGCGGCCGTCGGGGAGATCGCAAGGCTCCTGGGCGATTTCCCGGGTGATGCGGCCAACGACACCAGCCGCTGGTGGGACCTGCACCGGCACATGCGGTTCAGCCAGGGACACGACTGGCATGACATCGTCGAATTTGACTGGCCCGACGTGCGCGCCGCCATCACAGTGAACTTTCTGGGTGACAGTGACCCCCTGCCCGTTCCGGACATCGACCTCGGGCAAGCCGCTTCCGGCCACCTCACCGGCTCCGCCACCCTCGCACTGCCCTGGGAGCGGCTGGACGACGACGGGTTCGAGCGACTCCTTTACGACCTCCTGCGCAGCATCCCCGAGCACGCGAATGTCCAATGGCTCATGCAGACCCGCGCGCCCGACCGCGGCCGCGATCTCTCCTTGGACCGAGTCCTTCGGGACGGATCCGGCGGTGTGCGCACCGAGCGGGTCATCGTCCAGGCGAAGCACTGGCGCAGCCGGTCGGTGAACGCTGCCGCGGTGGTCGAGACGGCCACCGCGGGGAAACTGTGGAGTCCGCCACTCGTACGCGGAATCGTGATCGCCACCAGCGGCCGGTTCACCGCGGACGCCGTGAGTTGGGCAGAGCACCACAACGCTGAGGGCACAGCGCCCTACATCGACCTGTGGCCCGAAAGCCGCCTCGAAACCCTACTCGCTCAACGGCCCCACATCGCCGCCGCCCATGGACTCAAGTAGCGGGGCGGAGCCGGGCCGGACCTGCTGCCCCGCGCACATCCCCGACTCACGGTACCGGGAGCAGCGGCGATCCCCCTCGACCAGCACGAGCAGGCGAGTCAAGCTCACCGCCCTCGAACTTCACTCGGCACGAGGTTACTGAGATAAGGGTGGGAGTTTCCCTCGATCGATGCGGTCCTGCCAGGTGTCGAGCACGAACTCCGTCACGGTCACGGTGCTGTTCAGTGCCAGCCGGGCGTGGCGGGTCAGCGCTGGACTCGGTGCGGTGCGCCCGTGGCCGAGTCCGAGCTGGTTGCGCAGCTCGGCCAGGCCCTGCACCGTCGTGGTGAGTGTGCGCAGGATCTTGACCACCGTGGCACTGGCCTTGGCGTGGTCGGCCACGGCGTCGGCGTTCAGGCCTAGCAGCGTCGTGACGCGTTTGAACAGCGGCGGCAGGTCTTCGCCGGGCGGGAACTCGATGTCCTGGTGCTCCAGGATGATCTTGCAGAGGCTTTCGACGAGTTCTTTGCACGAGGCGATCGCTGCGGCCGGGTCGCGTTCCAGGCCGGCCCTAATGCGCTCTTGATGTTCGTGGAGCACGCGGGGGTCGGTCAGTAGCGGTCGTGATTCGAACTTCAAGTCCGGCCGGGCGCCGTGGAAGGACGCTCGGGGGCCGCCTGCGTAGACCGGCAGCCCGCTGATGTACTCGGTCGGATAGAGCTCGAAGCCGTCTTTGGTGAGGATGTCGTTGAGCTTCTCGGCCAGACGTTGCACCTCGGCCGGGTCACGCCGCACCACGGGGTGGAGCATTTCGGCAAGGAAGTTCAAGAGCGGCTGTGGAGAGTCGCTGCTGAGGCCGAAGCGGGAATCCGTGAACACCCATTCCGGCGGCCAGTCGTCGTTGTTGATGCAGTGTTGCCAGATGTCTTCTCTGGCCGTGAGACGCCGGTAGCCATCGCCTTCGAGGGTGCCCAGGTCGTACAGGCGTTCCAGGAACCTCACCTCGTCCAGAGCGCCCCACCACCAGACCTTCTCGACGACCAGGAGGTCGATGAGGCGCTGGCGGGTGACGACGGTGAGCTGCTGTGGTGCCACCGGCTGCCCTTTCCTATGAGGAGTTCCAGCTCGCGCGGGCTCAGGATGAGGCTGCGGGTGCGTTCCCCGCAGGCGGGGTTAGTGCGGGGGCCGCCTTGCGCCAGGGGGCTTTAGGGTCGGCAAGGGTGTCGAGCATCAGCTCGCACCAGGTGGCGGCGGTGCCGACGGCGAAGCGGGCGTGCCGGGGTCCGAGCCCTGTGGGTGCGGCTAGCCGTCCGTGGCCGGTCCCGTACCGGTTGCGCAGTTCGGCGACGCCGATGGCAGCCGAGGTCAACGCGCCCAGGATGCGCTTGATGCTGTCGGCGTTGTCCGGGCTCCCGCTGTTGCGGGCCGTCGGCACGGCCGCGGGGTGGAGGTGAAGAGCCTGCTGTGCCTGCTTGATCAGCGCGGGCAGGTCCTGGCGTTCGTCGACCGGCAGGTTGCGCTTGAGCAGCACGAGTTTGGCGGTGGCCTCGATGAGCTGCTTGGCAGCGCCGATTGCGTCGTCGGGGTAATCGGCCCCGAACCTGCGAACCCGTTCCAGTTCGGCGTGGATGCCCGATGCCTCGGACAGAGCGTCGGCGTGCACGACCAGGTGGTCAATGCGTGCGGTGTGCAGGCGGAGCTCATCGTCCAGGCGGCAGCCGTCCCGCGCGAACGCCTCTCGCAGCTCCGCCACCGTGTCAGCAGGCAAGCCGTCCCCACCGAACTTTCGGCTCTCGCGGTCAAGGCGGCGCAGCATGTTCTCGAACACCCGCAAGGCCCGGGTCACATGGTCGTGGTCGGTCCAGTCAACGGACGCGGCGTAGGAGTCGAAGAGTTGCTTGCGGACCCCGCCCTCGCCGGGAATGAAATCGGGATCTGCGGCAAAGTGCTCGTTCTCCCAGTACTCGCCGATCGCCCCTGCCACGAGATCGCTCATCAGTCCCCGGACAGCGTTGCGGGCGGTCCGAGAGAGCAGTTCACGATCAGCAGCGGCCATACAGGCAGATTACGGGTCCGGTGCTTAGAGCAGCCTGGCATTTTCTACCTTCCCGGTCTGCTCGCTACAGGTCAGCGCTCGCGAGGGCGTCGGCGCGGGGTCAGCGCCCGCCGCGGAACTGTGCGCCTGCCGAAAACTCATCCGCGCAGGTCGCGGCCCTGATCGCCTGCAACCACGTCGCCCCGCCCTCGGGAGCCCTGCGACCGGTGCATATGATCACTCGTGCTGCTCCGCCTGGCCTACCTGGCCGTCACGAACGCCTTCGCCGCCCTGCGTTTGCTGCCGATGTCCGACCGGGACAAGGACTCGGAGATCCTGGTCCTGCGCCACCAGATCACCCTCCTTGAACGACAACTCGGTGCCGAGAAGGTCAGGTTCACGCGCGCGGACCGGGCCTTTCTCGCCGCGCTCCTTGCCCCGCTGCCCCGCGAGGCGCTGCGCCGAGTGCGGCTTCTGGTCCGCCCCGACACGATCCTGCGCTGGCATCGGGACCTGATGAAGGACCGTCACGCGAAGACCTGCCGCCCCAAGCGTCCCGGCCGCCCACGCACAGTGCGCTCCGTCCGCGCCCTCGTGCTGCGGCTGGCCCGTGAGAACAGCACGTGGGGCTACCGGCGCATCCACGGCGAGCTGGCCATCCTCGGCGTCAAGGTCGCCGCCTCCACCGTCTGGGAAATCCTCAAGGCCGAGGGTGTCGCGCCCGCGCCCGGCCGGACCACCACGACCTGGGCTACCTTTCTGCGCTCCCAGGCCGACGCACTCCTGGCGTGCGACTTCATCGAGACCGTCACTCTGACTGGACAGCGCCAGTACATCCTCGCCGTCATCGAGCATGCCACCAGGCGCGTGCGCGTCCTCGGCACCACCGCGCATCCGACCGCGGCTTGGGTCGCCCAGGCCGCGAGGAACCTGGTCATGGACCTGGAGGACGCCGGGTTGCGGGCCACGTACCTGATCCGGGACCGCGACATGAAGTTTCCCGCCCTGTTCGACGAGATCCTCGCCGATGCAGGCATCCAGGTCGTCCTCTCCGGCGTGCGGATCCCCAGAATGAACTCGATCATGGAACGCTGGGTGCAGACCTGCCGCCACGAGCTTCTCGACCGCACCTTGATCTGGAATGAGCGTCATCTCCTCCGTGCGCTCCGCGAGTTCGAGCAGCACCACAACGCCCACCGGCCCCACCAGGCCATGAACCAGACGGCGCCCCTGCGCGCCGTTCCCGAACCCCTCGAACCCGGACGGATCGCCCGCCTCGACATACGCCGACACGACCGCCTCGGCGGGGTCATCCACGAGTACCGACACGCTGCCTGACCAGCACGGACGGGTTTTCGGCAGGCGCAGAGCTGAGATCTTCCCCAGAAGCCCTGCACCTCCCCAGCCTTCGTCTGCACGGACAGCCTGACGGCTCTGTCGTGGTAGACGGTATCGCCGAACTGGGTGCGCTCTGACTGTCGGTGGAAGCGTACGGCACTGCTGCGTGATCAGGCGGCCGCCGCTCAGCGGCGTTGGGTGTAGCGCATGGTCACGAGAGATGCGGTTCCGACGGTGGTGCCGATCAGCATGGCACTCCACTGAGGATCGTCCTGGTAGGCAACCAAGAGTGCGGTCATCGGGAGGATGAGTACGCACATGGCGATAGCGAGTGGCCAGTCAAAGGTGATGAGCTCAGATCTGCTCGTGGGCGCGTCGCTGTTCTGCCTGGCCTTGACCAAGTGCCTGGCGAGAGCAACAACGTTGAAGAGCAGCACAACAGCGACACTTGCAATGGCGACCTCGGGGTAGTCCCAGCGGACTGCGAGCGAGAGAACAACTGCGCAGAAGAGAAGTGAGGCGGCCTTCCACCACAGCAGTGGACTTCGGAACTTAGCCATGGGACCTTCCAGCCTCCTCGTGCCGGATGGTGCTGTGGCGGGCGATGAAGTGGTTCGCCCGCCACAGCTGCCTAGATGGATGGGGTCAGTTGATGAACCTGCCGTACTTGGCGATCGCCATGGGCGCGCCCGTACCGATCGCTGTGGCTCCGCCCCAGATGAGGCATTGCTCGCCTACTTCAGACAGTGACCCTCCGCCGAGTGCCTTGGCGATGGCTCCGCCTGCGCATCCGCCGAGTGCTGCACCGGCCAAGGGCTGGCCGGCCACGGTGAAGGCGACGGTTACGGTCGCCCCGACGACGGCCCCGAGCGCGTCACGCCACCCCCACAGGCCAGTGGGATCGATCACGTTGGTGGGGTCGCCGGAGGCGTAGAGGTAGGGGTTAGCCTCCAGGCCGGACGGGTCGGGCTGGGTGAAGCGGCCGATGGCCGGGTCGTAGTAGCGGGCGTTGAAGTGGTACAGCCCGGTCGGGTCCTGGTAGCCTCCGGCGAACCGGTGGGGTTGGGGGACCTGTTCGGTGGCGTCGGTGATGCCGTTGGGGCTGTAGTAGTACCAGTTGATCTTCTCGCCCTTGGAGTCCACCACTGCCTCGACCGTGCCGAGCGCGTCGGTGAGGTAGTAGTACGTCTGCCCGTTGGTGCGGAAGGAGTTGACGCGACCAGACGGTTCGCGGATGAAGTTCATGTCCACTCCGCCCTGTGTCTGGGCGGACAGTCCGACGGGTCCGTTGTGGTAGACGGTGTCGCCGAACTGGGTGCGCTCTGACTGGTCGGTGGAGGCGTAACGGCCCCGGTAGTCCTTGCCTCCCTGGGTCAGCGAGGTGAGCTGGGAGTAGTCGCTCCACTGTCCGCCACTGCGAGCCGTTTCCGCAGTGGGGCGGGCGGCGGTCTCGTTTCCTGCCTTGTCGTAGGACCAGCCGTCACTGCTGCCGTTGACTGCGGTCAGCTGTGACGCGTCATCGTACGTGTAGGTGGTACCTCCGGGGCAGGTGTTACCGGCAGAGGCCGCGCGCAAGCCGGGGAGGTTGCCGTTCTGCGAGGTGAGGTTGCCGGCCTTGTCGTAGCAGTACAGCCAGCTGTTATTGAGGGTGCCGCCCGCCATCTCCTTAGCGTATCGCAGGCGCCCGGCGGAGTCGTACTCGAAGGTCCGCTTGAGACCGTCGACCGCGTCGGTGCGGGTGCGGATCTGCGTGCCGTCCTTGGTGATGCCGCCACTGCTGTACGAGTAGTTGTAGGCGATGTCGATCATGGTGCCCTCCGTGTCGGAGGTCGCCGTGATCCGCTCGGCGCGGTTGGACTTGTCCCGAGTGATGGTTTCCACGATGCCGCTGGGCAGTGTGGTCTTGGTCCTGGCGTCGTTCGCGTTGTACTCGTACGTGGCCTTCTTATCCTGCGGATCCGTCAGCGAGATCAGCCGGTTGACCTTGTCGTAGCTGTACTTCACCGTGCCGGACGGGTCGGTGTAGGACTCGACGTTGCCCTCGGCCGTGTAGACGAGAACGGTCTGCGAGCCGTCCTGCAGCGTGCGGACCGTCTCCCTGGACAGAGGGTCGAAATCGTACTTGGTGACGCCGGTGGAATCCGAGCGCTGCTTGAGGTTGCCGTCCCCGTCCCAGGCGTAGGTGACGGTCGAGTTCGTGCTGGAGACCTTGATGATCCGGTCACGGTTGTCGTACACGTAGACCGTCTTGATACCCCGGCCGTCGGTCATGGTCTCTGGGCGGCCGGCGCTGTCGTAGGTGTACGTCGTGGCGCCGAGCGGCGACGGCGGGGTGACCTTGATCAGGTTGCCCTTGGCGTCATAGACGAACTTGGTGACCTTGCCGTTGGCGTCCTTGATCTCGCAGCGCTGGCCCTTGAAGCCGCCGCAGGTGGGATCGGCCGGGTTGTAGGCGAAGGTGCGGGTCCCGCCGTCCGCTCCGGCCACTGTCTCCTCGGTGGTGTTGCCCGCGGAGTCGTACTTGTAGCTCACCTCCACTCCATCCGCGGAGGTGACCTTGCCGGTGACGTCGGCCCCAGCGATTGTCTGATAGCCGCTCACCGACGAGGTCGCCCCGGTGGGCAGCTTCGCGGAGGTCGGGTTGGAGCGGGGGTCCCAGCCGTAAGCGGTGACGTTGCCCGGGGTCCCACCCACACCCATCGCGTCCACGGCCGTTTCGAGGTTCAGATTGGCGTCGTAGGTCCGCTCGCGGGTCTTGCCGAGCGCGTCGGTGACCTTCGTGATCTCGCCGTCTGCCGCGTGCTCGTACTTCGTGATGCTGCCGGCTGGGTCGGTGACCGTTGTCGTACCGGCGGAGCCCTCACCGCTGGTGTACGTGTAGGTGTAGGTCGGTCCTGTCTCACCGGAGCCATCGAAGGCCGTGGCCCGCTTCATCGAGGTGACGCGGTTGTCGGCGTCGTAGGTGAAGACCGTGACCCGCCCTTCGGGCGTGGTGATCTTCGTGAGGCGGCGGTCCGCGTCGTACCCGAACTCTGTGGCCTTGCCCTCGCTGTCCGTGAACTTGGCGAGATCGCCTGCGGGGTTGAGGTCGTAGACGACGGTGCGGCCGGTGTTGTCCTTCGCCTGCCACTGCGAGGCGTCGGTCTTGACCAGGTCGATGAAACGTCCCGAGCGGGAGTCGGTGAGCTTGAAGCCCTTGTGCTCAGTGCCCTCGTCGTGCTGGTCGACCAAGACGTGGCCGCCGTTGCGGTCGGAGACCTTCAGGAAGGTGCCGTACTCGCTGTAGGTGTCCTTCGAGCCTGAACCGCGCTCGGTCACGACGTACTCGGACCCCGACTTCTCCAGGTCCAGTCGGTAGCCCTTGGGGGTCGCGTACGTGCCGTCGGTCTTCTTCGTGAAGACGACGGAGCCGCCGGTGGCGTCATAGAGCACCACTCGCGTGTCCTCGATCTGCAGGTAGCGCTCGTAGTTGCTCCACCAGCGCTGTGACACCTTCCCCCACGGTGCGTCCAGGGAGTTGTAGGTACGGGTCAGCTGCAGGGACTTGCCAACGCCGGCGATCTGCAGGTCTGTGCCCGCGAGCATCAGGTTGCCGGTGGAGTAGTTGATCCGTGCCACGAGCGAGTCCGTCACCCTCACGTCGGAGATCTGGTGCCAGGGGACCTGGCCCTGCCGCTTGGGCACCTCCGTCGCGAGCGCGGCCCGCGCCTTCGCGCCAGTAGGCGGAGTAGTGGCTTCGGCGCGCTGCTGCTGCGCGTCCCGCCAGCGGGCGATCTGCTCCGATACCTTCTCCCGTACGGCATCGGGCGCTTGCGTCTTGCCGACCTTGACCGGCGGAATCTTCGCCTTCTCGCCGCCCTGGCCCTACATCGACGTGGGCGCGTCCTGGTTCGGGCCGGGCTCGGCGGCGAGCGCCGGCACGGTGCCGGCCGCGAGAGCGATGGCGACAGAGACGGCCACGGCGGCGCGTCTCGGATTGAGCTGCTTTCGTCTGTGAGTTGTTCCTGTGGCGCGTGAAGACATGCCTCTCCTCAGGCAGACGCTACCCAGCAGCCCCCACGGCCACTGGGTCATCGCACGCAAGCACGACCGCACGAAAATTGCACGGATGTTCCAAGTCGTTGCGCTGCTTTCCAGCCCCATTTGCGATCACTGGGGGGTGTGTCAATTTAACGGCCCTGTCTCACTTTCGGTGGTAACGGAGAGTCGTGAGGGTCGTTGACATTCGCATGAAGGATGTCAACGAGCTTGTGCAGACAGCGTTTTCGGGGTTGTCCCCGTACTACAGCCGGAGATCTTGTGACGGAGCCCGTGTGGTGTCGTTGACCGGGCATGATGCTGGGTGTGACGGCTGAGCAGATAGCCGAGTGGGATGCCGAACTGTCCTCGTTGACCGCGTTGTTGGGGTACTTATTCAACCGGCCGGAGCCACGGGTGGTGTTCGCGCAGTTCATCGAGGGGCTGCTGGCGGAGCTGCCGAAGAAGAACGGCTGGACGCTGTCGGAGCGGGCCGGGCATGTGACCGCGGACCGGATGCAGTGGCTGCTCAACGGATCGGTGTGGGACGCCGACCGGCTGCGGGACGCGGTCCGCGACTACGTCGTCTCTCATCTGGGGGACGGGGAGGCGTCGCTGGTCATCGACGACACCCAGGCCCAGAAGAAGGGCACCAAGTCGGTCGGGGTGGCCTTCCAGCACTGCGGGCTGACCGGCGACGTTCGCAACTGCCAGACCATGGTGATGCTCACCTACGCCACCACCGCCGGGCACGCCTTCATCGACCGCCGCCTGTACCTGCCCGAGGACTGGACGGACGACCGCGAGCGATGCCGTGAGGCCGGCGTGCCCGACGACATCGCCTTCGCCACCAAGCCCGAGCTGGCCATCACGATGCTCGAGCAGGCCCGCGCGGGCGCCGTGCCGTTCTCCTGGGTCCTGGCGGATGCCGGCTACGGCCGTGACCCGCAGCTTCGAACCTGGTGCCACGGGCGGAAAGTACCGTACGTGTTCGGCGTCCCGGTCGACCTCCCCCTCGACGGCCCGCCGGGCAAGCCGCGCCAGCCGGCCGTGCGCCGCGCCGACGACCTGCTCCACTACGCGAAAGCCCGTGACCAGTGGGAACGCCGTTCCTGCGGCGACGGCGCCAAGGGCGAGCGCCTCTACGACTGGACGGCCTTCGCCGTGCAGGTCAAGGACGAGAACCCGGCCGACGGCTTCACACACTGGCTGGTGCTACGGCGCTCGGTGCACCCCAACCGACGCGGCAAGGACGGCCGGCTCCACCGCGAGATCGCCTACTTCCTCGTCCACGCCCCCGCCGGCACCACGGTCTCGGAGATCATCGCCCGGGCCGGCGGCCGCTGGCAGATCGAGGAGGACAACGAGATCAACAAGCAGCTCGTCGGCCTGGCCCAGTACCAGGTCCGCAAGTGGACCCCCTGGCACCGCCACGTCACCGCCTGCATGCTGGCCACCGCGTTCCTCAGCGTTCAACGCGCCGCCATCCCCGAACCCGACCAGGCCCTCGCATCCGAGCCGGATACCGACCTGGAGCAGGACCCCGATCAGGGAAAAGCCCCGAGCATCGACGAGAGCGAGGCCGCTGGCTGATCCCCGGCCCGCTCCTGCGGCTCTCCGTCCACACCATCCGGCACTGCCTGGCCGCCACCCACCTCAACCCCCACCACCCCGTGGAGACCCTCCTGACCTGCGAGTTATGGCGCCGACTCCACCAGACCCGCGCCACGGTCAGCCACTACCGACGCCGCGGAGACCCACTCCCGGACCGCCTCCGCCCCTGGGCCCACCACCAGCCGATCCCACCCATCACCGACCCTCAAGATCTCCGGCTGTAGTACCTGTTCGGCGGCGGTTTCCAGAAGTTGGCGGGCGGAGGCCGCATAACGGATGGCGGTCTTCTCGTCGATGCCGAAGACGAGGGACAGGTGGAGTGGGTCGGCGCCGTGGGTAAGGGCTTCTTCGAGCTGGCGGTCGACGCGGAGCCTTTCCAGGGTGGCGGTGAGGTTGCGGGTGGCCCGGGTGGTCCAGAGCTTTCCCGCCGGTCCGAGTTCAACAGCCGTCTTCTGGGTGGGGTCAGTACGCGCGTCAGCGTAGGTCGCCGGCGATCGCGCTGTCCCCGGAATCGGCGCCTACAGGGCCTTGCAGGCGACCAGCGGCTGCGGTGGGGTTCTACTCGGCGAGCTCCTCGAGGACCTCAGCGTTGTCGAGGTAGGCGTGTGACGGTGAGCAGGAGCGGCGAACGGACCCCGAGGTGGGCGCTGGAGTCAGCGATCACCTCGCTCAGCCAGCCGATCGCATCCAACGACCACTCGGAGAGTTCCCCTCGCAGAGTCACCCCATGTAGGGGTGGGCCGTTCCAGAAACTGTCATCAAATAGAGGAGCAAGGACAGTTTCTGGACTGCCGACGTCGTACGACGTGCATACGAAGACGTCCTGACTCAAGTGACCGAGGTGATCCGTGAGCCGCTGGGCGACGGCGGGGACCGACGGGTCCCGGCCACTGTTGACGCTGACCTCGACCGGAGTTCTCGCTTCCGGGGCGCACTCGGCGAACCACTCCTTGGTCTGCATCGCCGGCACGGGCGCGTATGGCGCCCGCGTCGCGGGGTCGAGCCCCTGTACCGGCAGGAGGACCTGTACCGCAGACAGGTTCGGGGTGCCGGCCCGCGCTGTCGCGTCCTCGGCGCACCGCAGGAACGGCTGCACCGGTAGCGGTCGGTCGTCGGCCACCGCGCTGGCCTCGACCTGGAACCACGAGATCAGTCCCGCTCCGGCAGCGGCGAGCGGGTGGTTCCACCCGGCGTCGTTCATGCCCCACAGCCCGGGCGCGCGGAGCATGCGGTCCTCGAAGCCACCCCCGGCCGACCTGTCGTCGAGCCAACCCATGGCGATCGACCGCTGGTAGAAAAGCGAGTACGCGTCACCTTCTGGCTCAGGACCACGCCAGTCATGCGGGACCAGCTCCCCGTAAAGGGCGGCAAACATGGTTCCAGCAGTCTGACATGCCCCGGGAACCAGACCAGGCTGGGCTGTGTCCCTGTCTTCCATTCCGCGTTGGCGGCCCTTCAGTAGCGACTTTCCTTTCCTAGTTTATCCGGCAATAGACGTTTGCCTGGTTATAGGGCCATTCGGCCGTGTCGGCCTCCCCAATCACGTCGACATCCACGTGATTGCGCCACGACGTGTACACCGTGTTGTCGCAGTCTCTGCGCGCCGTCGTCCGATTGCTGCTGCCGCCGCCCGGTGCGAGCTCCTTGACCGGCGAACACGTCTTCTGTCGCCAGGTGTTGTCCGCGTACCACTCGTAGAGGCAGTTGTACACGTTTGCACGGTTGTTGCTGCAAGAGCCCTTGTCCCACCATCCGTGACCGGAAACGGCCACGCCGGTGGAGGATCGATGGGGGTTGTCCCTGCCGCTGACTGGTGTGCAGGCAAGTGCTGCTTCCGTAGTCGCGTCAGTCGCGTCCGTCCTAGGAATCACCTGGCCCGAGGGGTCCAGGTAGACCGCGGTCGCGTCAGCGTCCGATGGTGCAACCCCGGGGACGGCGTCTTGGTACGACGCGAACGTGCGAGTCGAGTTGGCACGCAGCCCGGTGGGCTCGGCCGCGTTGACTGACGGGGCTGCGACGGCCGAGATTCCCAGCCCGAGTGCAAGCGTGGCCGCAGCGATGAGGTGTCGATTCTTGGAAGTCATGGCCCCCCTCATGTGATCCGAATCACCGGAACGTACCAGTGCAATAGGGTCCCGCCAAGTGGCTTCGTTCACGTCGAGCGACAGCACTTGTGCACGGGTTCCGGAGGCAGTTGATGATCTACCCAGCCAGAAATGTTGACGAGAATCGACGTCATTGCCGTCGCTGCTTGCGTTGCGTGAGCTGTTCGCTGTGAATTGACGAGGAACGTCCGTAGAGGGTCAGCCGAGATACGGCCGAAAGGGATAGCAGGACCCCGGCGGTGTGATCGCCGAGGTCCTCGTGCTGTTTCGGGCTCACCACCGGGGCGGTGTCGTCTTCGTCGGGCGAGGCAGGGTTCCGGCCGAAGTCCCGCGTTCAGGCATGGGTGTCCGCGCTCCTGGCTAGGGCCTGTTCCGGGTTGAGATCTAGATTTTCGGTTTTCTGCCCCGTGTCACCTTCCGTGCTGGTAGAAGGCTGGTGTGACGCGGTCTGAAG
>NZ_JBEZKL010000150.1:0-17571 GCF_040704695.1 Streptomyces sp. NPDC048411 | reverse complement strand
CCTCTGTCCCCCCCCGCCGCTCTTCCTATCTTGCGATCGCACGCACCAGACGCCGCCTGGCCCGCCCTACGGGCGGACGGCGCTACTTTCGAAACACGCCCTGGGCGCTGGGGCCTTTCTTGCGGATCCGGCCTGATCCGCAAGAAGGGCCCTCGTTGCCCTATCCGCCCGTTCCCGGGACCGGGGCTCCGCCCCCGGTTTCGGGAGCCGGGCAACCGCGCCCGATAGCATGCCCGTGTACGTGATCAACCACGCGACCGAGGAGCCCGGCCATGGCGGGAGAACCGCAGCCCGACTGCCTGTTCTGCAAGATCGTCTCGGGAGACGTCCCGGCAACCATCGTCCGCGAGACCGAGACGACCGTCGCCTTCCGCGACATCAACCCCCAGGCCCCCACCCACATCCTCGTCATCCCCCGCGTCCACCACCGCGACGCCGCCACCCTCGCCGCCGCCGAGCCGCAGATCGCCGCCGACATACTGCTCGAGGCCGCGAACGTCGCCGCCGACGAGAAGATCACCGACACCGGTTACCGGGTCGTCTTCAACACCGGCACCGGTGCCGGGCAGACCGTCTTCCACGCGCACGCCCACGTCCTGGGCGGCCGCGGAATGCAGTGGCCGCCCGGATAACGCCCAACCACCCGAATCGCAGGCCGCCGCACCCATGTCCGTACGCGAACTCGTCGTCCTCGGCACCGCCAGCCAGGTCCCCACCCGGCACCGCAACCACAACGGCTATCTACTGCGCTGGGACGGCGAGGGCATCCTCTTCGACCCCGGCGAGGGCACCCAGCGCCAGATGCTGCGCGCCGGAGTCGCCGCGCACGACATCAACCGGATCTGTGTCACGCACTTCCACGGCGACCACTCCCTCGGCCTTGCCGGGGTGATCCAGCGCATCAATCTCGACCAGGTCCCGCACCCTGTGAGCGCGCACTACCCGGCGAGCGGGCAGCGCTTCTTCGAGCGGCTGCGGTACGCGACCGCCTACCACGAATCCGTCGAGCTGACCGAGGCCCCGGTCACGGCCGACGGGGTCCTCGCCGAGACTGCCGCGTACACCCTGCACGCCCACCGGCTCTCCCACCCCGTCGAGTCGTACGGCTACCGCCTCGTCGAGCCCGACCGGCAGCGCATGCTGCCCGACCGGCTCGCCGAGCACGGGATCAGCGGGCCGGACGTCGGACGGATCCAGCGCGAGGGCTCGCTGGGCGGCGTCGGCCTCGACGAGGTCTCCGAGCGCAGGCGCGGCCAGCGCTTCGCGTTCATCATGGACACGCGGCTCTGCGACGGCGTGTACACGCTTGCCGAGGGGTGCGACCTGCTGGTCATCGAGTCGACCTTCCTCGACGAGGACGAACGGCTCGCCGTCGACCACGGTCATCTCACCGCCGGACAGGCGGCCCGGGTGGCCCGGGAGGCGGGCGTACGGCATCTCGTGCTGACGCACTTCTCGCAGCGGTACGGAGATCCGGGTGTCTTCGCCGCCCAGGCCCGCGCCGCCGGGTTCGAGGGCGAACTGACCATCGCCCAGGACCTGATCAGCGTTCCCGTCCCGAGCCGGCATCAACAGCAGCAGTAGCCGGCAGCAGCAAGAATGAGCGAGCAACCCGTGCATCTCCCCAAGGCAGAACTCCACCTCCACATCGAAGGAACCCTCGAACCCGAGCTGGCCTTCGCCCTCGCCGAACGGGGTGGCGTGGAGCTGCCCTACGCGAACACCGAAGAGCTGCGCACCGCCTACCTCTTCGACGACCTGCAGTCCTTTCTGGACCTCTATTACGCGCTGATGGCCGTCCTGCGCACCGAGGAGGACTTCGAGCAGCTCGCCGACGCCTACCTCACCCGCGCGGCCGCCCAGGGCGTCCGCCACGCGGAGATCTTCTTCGACCCGCAGGCGCACACCGCCCGAGGCGTCCCGATCGGCACCGTCGTCGAAGGACTCGGCCGGGCGCTCGACCGCAGCGAGGAGACCCATGGCATCTCCACCCAGCTGATCATGTGTTTCCTGCGCGACCAGTCCGCCGAATCGGCCCTGGAGACCCTCGACGCCGCGAAGCCGTACCTGCACCGGATCAGCGCCGTCGGCCTGGACTCGGCGGAGGTCGGGCATCCGCCCGCGAAGTTCCGTGAGGTCTACGAGGCGGCCGGGGCACTCGGGCTGCGGAAGGTCGCACACGCCGGGGAGGAGGGTCCGCCGGAGTACATCCGGGAGGCGCTCGACGTCCTCGAGGTCGAGCGCATCGACCATGGGCTGCGCTGCATGGAGGACCCGGACCTGGTGAGGCGGCTCGCAGCCGACCGGGTGCCGCTCACCCTCTGCCCGCTGTCCAACGTACGGCTGCGCGCTGTCGACACCCTGGAGCAGCACCCGCTGCGGGCGATGCTGGACGCCGGGCTGCTCTGCACGGTGAACTCCGACGACCCCGCGTACTTCGGCGGATACGTCGGAGACACCTTCCATGCCGTCCACGAGGCGCTCGGACTGGAGCGTGAGCAGCTGCGTACCCTGGCCCGGAACTCCTTCGAGGCGGCCTTCCTCGACCACGACGAGGAGCGCAGGTCGCGCTACCTGTCGGAGGTCGAGGCGTACGCGTTCGACTGACCGTCCGCGCCCGACGGACCGGCCGTCCGGAACGCGTTCCTGCCGAGGCGCCCGCGCCGCGGCGCGGGCACGCTGATCTCCGTGACGGCCTGTTCGGGGGCGCCCATCCTGGGAACCGCGCCGGACAGCGTGCCGGTGGTCGCGGCGAGCAGCGCCGCGGGGGCGCCGCCCCGGCGGCGGACGGAGCCGGGCACCAGCGGACGGCCGCCGGTGTGCAGCGCGACGGCCGTGACCGGGGCGGCGACCAGCAGGGTCACGGCGCCCAGGATCAGGCCCATCACGGGGTAGCTGGCCGTCTCGGACAGCACACTGCCGAGGACCGGGCCGCAGGCCACGCCGACGGACGACGCGGAGCCCGCGAGGACCGCCCAGCAGCCCCGTACATCCAGTGACGCGGCCAGACCGATCAGATACGACAGGACCACCGGGTAGACGGTGTTCCACGCGATCTCGCCGGTGGCGAACGAGCCGAGCCCGGCGGCCGACGAGCTGAGCACGATGCTGCCCGCGATGATCACGGTGCCGAGACCGATCGGGACGGCCCGGCCGAGTCTGGCGCCCAGCACTCCGGCGCCCATCACGCCGAGCAGGCCGGCGCCGAGCGCGGCGGCGAACACCGCGCCGATGGTGACCTCGGAGAGCCCGGCCTGGGACACGCCGATCCGGCTGCTGACCCCCCACAGGGCGTTCTGCGCCATCGACCAGACGAGCATGCCGCCCGCCAGCACCAGACCGGAGCGGCGGTGCGGCAGTCGGCCTCCCACCGGTGCCGTCGAACCGGTGGGCGCCGACCCGCCGAGCCGCGCGGTGGCGGGCCAGACGAGCAGGGCGACCAGGGCGATCGCGGCGAACGGCAGTCGGTGGCCGCCCCCCAGGTGAGGGATCGTCAGATAGAGGGCGCCCGCGGTCGCGGAGACGCTCAGCAGGCCCAGGGACGAGGTCCGGTGCGGGTCGCGCTGCGCGGCGATACCGGCCGCGGCCACTGCCGTCGCCGTACCCGAGCCGAGCCCGCCGATCACCGCGCCCATGACCACGAGGGGCACGGAACCGGCCAGCGCGGCGCAGCCGTAGCCCACCACGGCCAGCACCAGTCCGGCCCGCGCCGGTGTCCGCGACCCGTACCGCTCGACCCGGCCCGCCAGGGTGAACCCGGCGGTGGCCGAACTCAGCAGGAGCGCGCTGCCGACCAGGCCCGCCTGGGCCGCGCTGAGGCCCAGACAGGTGGAGAGCCGGCCGACGATGGTGGGGAGCAGATAGGCGGCGAGGTAACCGGCGGTGAACACGGCGACCAGGGGCCACGCGGCGCGAGGGCGCGGGGACATGGGCGTTCCTGAAGACATGCCGGGGGAGGCAGGGAAGGCGGGGAGGGGTGCAGCGGGGGGACGTGGCACTCGTCGGTGTCGATCGGCGACGGTGCGTGCGGGCCAATTTGTATCAAGTGCGTACAGTCGATCGAAAGTCACCTTTGAGTGATCTGGGCCACACTTGTGTTTGCTGCCTTGTGAAGCGGGTAGCGAGCCATGTTTACGCAGGTCAGTGTTGGTGTGCGCAGACCCCGGGCGGGTCAGGGGCCGGCCCGGCTCACGCCCGTCCGGTGCGACGGCGCGGACCCATCCCGGACGCAGGATGAATCGGGCACACTGGCCGGATCTGCCACGACCGGGGAGTGCAAGGTGAGCACAGACAATCCGGGCATCGACCCGCTGGACGGGCTGCGCGCCCCGCAGGACCCGGACTGCGATGTGTTCCTCACCGGCACGGTCTTCCTCGACATCGTCTTCACCGGCCTGGACAGCGCCCCGGTCCGCGGCACCGAGTCCTGGGCGCGCGGCATGGGCTCCAGCCCCGGCGGCGTCGCCAACATGGCCACCGCACTGGCCCGGCTCGGACTGCACACCTCGCTCGCCGCCGCGTTCGGCGATGACCACTACGGGGAGTACTGCTGGGACGCCCTCGAACAGGGCGAGGGCATCGACCTCTCGATGTCGCACACCGTCCCCGGCTGGCACTCGCCGGTGACCGTCTCCATGGCGTACGAGGGCGAGCGGACGATGGTCTCGCACGGACACGAGGCCCCGCCACCCGCCGCCCCCTCGCACGCGGACCGGGCCTTCCCGCGCTGCCCGCCGCGCGCCCGCGCCGCCGTCGCCTCGCTGACCCCCGGCCGCAGCGAGCCGTGGGTCGCCGCGGCGGCCCGGCACGGCGCCCGGATCTTCGCCGACGTCGGCTGGGACGAGACGGGCCGCTGGGACCTGGACGCGCTGCCCGACCTGCAGCACTGCCAGGCGTTCCTGCCCAACGCGGAGGAGGCGATGCGCTACACCCGTACCGACTGCCCCCGTGCCGCCGCCCGCGCCCTCGCCGAACGGGTGCCCATCGCCGTCGTCACGCTGGGCGCGGAGGGCGCCTACGCGGTGGACGCGGCGACCGGTGTCACCGCCGAGGTGCCCGCGATCGAGGTCGAGGCCCTCGACCCGACCGGCGCGGGCGATGTCTTCGTCGCCGGATTCGTCACCGGCACCCTGGCGGACTGGCCGCTGGCCGACCGGCTGGCCTTCGCCGGACTGACCGCGGCCCTCTCCGTCCAGGAGTTCGGCGGGTCCCTGTCGGCGCCGGGCTGGGCGGAGATCGCCGCCTGGTGGCAGCGGGTCCGCATCTGCGACGGGCAGGATCCGGCGGCCCTCCGGCGGTACGCGTTCCTGGAGCATCTGCTTCCCGCCACCGCCCGGCCGTGGCCGCTGCGCCGGGCCGTACCGACGATCGGCTTCCGCCACCCCGCGTGACGCGGACACGGGTGTTCGCATCGTGTGCGAAAAAGCCCTCGGTGTTGTCCGTGCGGAGTCGTAGGCTTGGTTCCAGAGGTTGTCGAGCGGCGAGAACCCTGCAACGGGAGGTATGTGCAGGCCCGAGGGCCGGCCCATGACTCAGACACCCACACAGCCGCAGGCGCGTGCCCAGATCATGATCCCGGCCGCACACCCCATGGTGATGCTCCTCGGATCGGGCGATTCGCTGTTGCGCGTGATCGAATCGGCTTTCCCGGCGGTCGATATCCATGTCCGGGGCAACGAAATCAGAGCCACGGGTGACGCAGCCGATGTCGCCCTGATCCAGCGCTTGTTCGACGAGATGATGCTCGTGCTCCGCACCGGGCAGCCGATGACGGAGGACGCAGTGGAACGGTCGATCGCCATGCTCCGGGCGAGTGGCAACGGGCAGGGGGAGCCGCAGGGCGAGACGCCCGCCGAGGTGCTCACGCAGAACATCCTCTCCAACCGCGGTCGCACGATCCGCCCCAAGACGCTCAACCAGAAGCGCTACGTCGACGCCATCGACAAGCACACGATCGTCTTCAGCATCGGACCCGCCGGTACCGGCAAGACGTATCTCGCCATGGCGAAGGCGGTCCAGGCCCTGCAGTCCAAGCAGGTCAACCGGATCATTCTGACCAGGCCCGCCGTCGAGGCGGGCGAGCGGCTCGGGTTCCTGCCCGGCACGCTCTTCGACAAGATCGACCCGTATCTGCGCCCGCTCTACGACGCGCTGCACGACATGCTCGACCCCGACTCGATCCCGCGGCTGATGGCGGCGGGCACGATCGAGGTGGCGCCGCTGGCTTACATGCGTGGAAGGACGCTCAATGACGCGTTCATCATTCTCGACGAGGCGCAGAACACCAGCGCCGAGCAGATGAAGATGTTCCTGACCCGGCTCGGTTTCGACTCGAAGATCGTCGTCACCGGTGACATCACCCAGGTCGACCTGCCGAACGGCACCAGGAGCGGTCTGCGCCAGGTCCAGGACATCCTGGAAGGCGTGCCCGACGTGCACTTCTCCCGGCTCACCTCCCAGGATGTCGTCCGGCACAAGCTGGTCGGCCGTATCGTCGACGCGTACGAGAAGTACGACAACCGAGACAGCCACAACGGGAAGTAGTCGCAGCGCACCATGTCGATCGACGTCAACAACGAGTCCGGAACCGAGGTCGACGAGCAGGCGATCCTCGACATCGCCCGCTATGCGCTCGCACGGATGCGGATCCACCCGCTCTCCGAACTCTCGGTGATCGTGGTGGACACCGACGCCATGGAGCAGCTCCACATCCAGTGGATGGACCTGCCGGGTCCGACGGATGTCATGTCCTTTCCGATGGACGAACTGCGTCCGCCGTCGAAGGACGACGAGGAGCCCCCGCAGGGGCTCCTCGGTGACATCGTGCTCTGCCCGGAGGTCGCGAAGAAGCAGGGCGAGGACGCGGAGACCCGGCACTCGATGGACGAGGAGCTCCAGCTCCTCACCGTGCACGGGGTGCTGCATCTGCTGGGGTACGACCACGAGGAGCCGGACGAGAAGGCCGAGATGTTCGGTCTCCAGGCCGCGATCGTGGACGGCTGGCGCGCCGAGCACGGCCTGACCGGTCCGTCGCCCGCCCCCACCGTCTCGTGAGCGTCCCCCTTGTCCTGGGCGCCGTTCTGCTGGTCGTGTTCGGCTGGCTGGCGGCCTGTGCCGAGGCGGGTATCGCCCGCACGTCGAGCTTCCGGGCGGCCGAGGCGGTGCGCTCCGGGCGGCGTGGCAGCGACAAGCTGGAACAGGTCGCGGCCGACCCGACCCGCTATCTCAATGTCGCCCTGCTCGTGCGGGTCGCCTGCGAGATGTCGGCCGGAGTGCTCGTCACGTACGTCTGCCTGAAGGAGTTCCCGGAAACCTGGGAGGCACTGGCCGTCGCGATGGGCGTGATGGTCCTCGTGTCGTACGTCGCCATCGGTGTCTCGCCGCGCACCATCGGGCGGCAGCACCCGCTGAACACGGCGACGGCCGCGGCGTACGTGCTGCTGCCGCTCGCCAGGATCATGGGTCCGATCCCGCAGCTGCTGATCCTCCTCGGCAACGCGCTCACCCCCGGCAAGGGGTTCCGCAAGGGCCCGTTCGCCAGCGAGGCGGAACTGCGGGCGATGGTCGACCTCGCCGAGCAGGAGTCGCTGATCGAGGACGAGGAGCGGCGCATGGTGCACTCCGTCTTCGAGCTCGGCGACACGCTGGTTCGCGAGGTGATGGTGCCGCGGACGGACCTGGTCTGCATCGAGCGGTACAAGACGATCCGGCAGGCGCTGACCCTGGCCCTGCGCTCCGGGTTCTCCCGGATCCCGGTCACCGGCGAGAACGAGGACGACGTCGTCGGGATCGTCTACCTCAAGGACCTGGTCCGCAAGACGCACATCAACCGGGAGTCGGAGGCCGATCCGGTGTCCACGGCGATGCGTCCCGCGGCGTTCGTGCCGGACACCAAGAACGCCGGTGATCTGCTGCGCGAGATGCAGCAGGAACGCAGCCACGTCGCCGTCGTCATCGACGAGTACGGCGGCACGGCGGGCATCGTCACGATCGAGGACATCCTGGAGGAGATCGTCGGTGAGATCACCGACGAGTACGACCGTGAGCTCCCGCCCGTCCAGGAGCTGGAGAACGGCTGCTTCCGGGTGACCGCCCGGCTCGACATCGGCGACCTGGGCGAGCTGTTCGGGGTCGACGCCTTCGACGACGAGGACGTGGAGACGGTCGGCGGACTCCTGGCGAAGGCGCTCGGCCGGGTGCCGATCGCCGGGGCTTCGTCAGTCGTCGATCTGCCCGACGGGCGTCGGCTGCGGCTGACCGCGGAGTCCCCGGCAGGGCGTCGGAACAAGATCGTCACGGTACTGGTGGAGCCGGTGGCGCCGGAGGAGGCGGCAGCGGAATGACCCCGCAGGAGTTGAGGGCGTTCTGCCTGGAGTTCAACGCGAGCGTCGAGGAGTTTCCGTTCGGACCGGAGACCTCGGTCTTCAAGGTGCTCGGCAAGATGTTCGCGCTCAGCACGCTGGACGCACGGCCGTTCACGGTCAATCTGAAGTGCGATCCGGATGACGCGGTGCGGCTGCGGGAGGAGCACGCGGCGATCTCCCCGGGGTGGCACATGAACAAACGGCACTGGAACACGGTGACGGTGTCGGGGGTGCCGGGGCGGCTGCTGCGGGAGCTGATCGAGGACTCGTACGACTTGGTGGTGGCGGGGTTGCCGCGTGCGGAGCGGCTGCGGCTGGACCGGGGGTAGAGCGGGACCGGGTCCGGGGCGCCGCTCCGGACCCTCCCCTCCACCGCCGCAGGGGCCGGCCGCGGCCCGTCACGCGTGGCGGAGGCCCGCCGCCACTGCTCACCCCTGCCGCCCCGGGTGACCGCCCGCGTGCCGGTCCCGGCCGTCCGCTTCGTATGCTCGGCACATGACTGAGAGCACCGACCTCGGCCCCGAGGACCGCAAGATCGTCACGCTGGCGCGCAGCGCCCGCGCCCGCAACGGTGTGCCGGAGGGTGCGGCCGTACGGGACGAGACCGGACGGACGTATGTCGCGGGCACCGTACAGCTGGAGTCGCTGAAGCTGAGCGCCCTGCAGACCGCCGTCGCGATGGCGGTGGCCAGCGGCGCCACTTCTCTGGAGGCGGCCGCGATCGTCTCCGAGGCGCAGACCCCGTCGGACGCGGACCGTGCGGCGGTACGGGACCTCGGCGGGCCGCAGACCCCGGTGCTGCTGGCCGGACCGGACGGCGCGGTGCGGGTCAGTGTGACGGCAGGCTGACCTCGGATGTCGTCAAGATCCCTGGGAGCAGGGATCTTGACAGTATCTGATGGCCCATCAGTCGTGGCATTTCGCTGCCATTGACTTCTTTTCGGCCGAAGTCATCAATGGCCCCCTGCCGGCGCAGAAGAGCCTCTGCGCCGCGTCCCGCAGGAGGGGGCTCCATGCGTCCGACCACGCATCCGACCATTCGTAGATCCGCCACCCGAAGACACCCGGACCGCAGGCGCCGCTGGGCCGCCGCGCTCGGCGTCACCGCGCTCGTCGTCGCCGGGGGAGGAGGACTCGCAGGCCCCGCGCAGGCCCTGGCGACGGCCTCCGTCGCGGTGGACTTCCCGACGCACTGCATCCCGCCGGCCATCGCGGGCATCCCGCCGATCGACGGGACGACGACGGCGCAGATCAGCGTCGACAACGCCGCCCCGAAGGTGGGCGACACGGTCAACATCACGTACACCGTGGTCAAGCCGGCCGCGAGCAACCCGGTCGATCTGGCCCTGCCCGCCGACATCATGACGCCGACCGGCAAGGTCACCGTCGGCGGCGCCCAGAGCGGCAGCGTCACCGTCGCCGGCCCCAAGAAGAACGACCCCGTACCCGGCAAGGGCAACTTCCCGTCCTTCTCCATGACGGGCGCCTTCACGGTCACCGCACCCGGTGAGATCACGCTCTCGCCCGGCGACTACAACATCCACACCAGCTACATCATGGAGCTGGACACCCCTTGCACGGTGACGAACCCGCCCGCCCCCGTCTCCCAGACGGTCATCGCGACGAACGGCGGCGGCCAGGTCAACGAGCGTGCCATCCAGCTCGGTACGGCCTCCGGCAAGGCGGGCGACCCGGTCACCGTGACCGGATCGAAGTTCACCGCGGGCGCGCGCGTCACCCTGGCGGGCCGGGCCGGTGGCACCCAGACCGCGGACACGGTCACGGTGTCGGCCGACAGCCACGGCGGTTTCACCGGACAGCTCACCGTCAACGATCCGGCGACCACCGGCATCGTCGCGTACGAGGGCTCCGGCTGGGACGCCGACAAGGGCGCGGGCCCGCAAGCCTACACCGTCACCGGTGGCGGCGGGGAGATCCCCGGCGACAGCCAGCGACTCACCTCGTCCGTCAAGGCGGGCACCCTGTCCATGACCCAGGCCGGCGACACCGTCGAGATGTCGGCGGTCGACTTCGGTACGGGCGGCGCCTCCCGCGGCTCCCTGCAGACGGTGACGGTCAAGGACTTCCGCGGCGGTCCCGCGGGCTGGTCCCTGACCGGCAAGGTCACCGACTTCAGCGGCCCCGGTGGTGCAAAGATCGGCGCCTCCGCGCTCAGCTGGACCCCGGTCTGTGCGACAAAGCCCGGGAGCCCGAGCACCTGTGCCGCAGGTTCCGAGGGTTCGGTCGGCAGCGCGGGCGCCACCCTGGCGTCCACCCCGAACGGGGCGTTCACCGGCGGTGAGTTCGCCGTCGACGCCCGGCTCGCCCTGGACGTACCGGCGTACACCGCGACCGGCACGTACTCCGGCGTGCTGACGCTCACCCTCACCTGAGCGTCGGTCCCCGACCGACCGGTGGGCCGGGCGGCGAACCCGGCCGGCCCACCCCGTCCGTACCGAGCACCCTGGGGGTTCCGCACCGTGCGCAAGCTGTACGTACTCCTCCTGGCCGCCGTCCTGCTGCTGTTCGGCGCACCCGCGGGCCATGCCGCCGACAACGGCAGCTGGTCCGTCTTCCCGGCCACCACGAAGTACGGACAGCGCCCGTACTTCTATCTCACCGCCGACCCCGGTACCACCCTCACCGACAAGGTCACCGTCACCAACAAGACCGCCGAGCCGCTGACCTTCCGGCTGTATGCCGCCGACGCCTACAACACCGAACGCGACGGCGGGTTCGCCGTCCGCTCCCCGGACGAGAAGCAGCGTTCCATCGGCGCCTGGGCGAGGACCGACCGTGACAAGGTCACCGTGAAACCGCACGGCTCCGTCACCGTGCCGGTCACGGTCACCCTCCCGGAGACCGCCGAGCCCGGCGACCACCCGGGTGCCCTCGTCGCCCTCGACGAACGCATCGACCCCGCCGACCGGGGAGCCGTCGCCGTCGGCATCCGGAAAGCGGTCGGCGCCCGGATCTATCTCCGGGTGAACGGACCGGCGATGCCCGCGCTGTCCGTCGACGACGTCACCGTCAAGCACACCCAGCCGCTCGTCCCGGGCACCGGAGAGAGCCGGGCCGTCATCTCGTACACCCTCCACAACCGCGGGAACGTCACCCTCAACCCCAAGGTCGCCCTCAAGGCCCAGGGACTCTTCGGCCGCACCCTGCTCGCCCGCGCCCTGAAGAGGATCCCGTCCGAGCTGCTGCCCCGCCAGGAGGTCCGGCTGACCGAGCAGTGGGCCGGCGCGCCGCAGCTGGAATGGGGCGAGATCGAACTGACCGCGAGCGCCCGCGACACCCACGAGTCCGCCACCGCCCGGTACATCGCACTGCCCTGGCTGATGGCTGCGGTCCTGCTGGTGATCGTCGGCGGCGGTACGGGGATGTGGATACGGGCCCGGCGGAGCCGCATCCGCAGGGCCTGAGACGACAGCAGGCCGCCCGCTGTGCGGCGGGACCGCCGGGATCGGGGACAATGGGCGCCATGAGCGCTCGACCGAACCCAGAAGCTGCTGCGCAGCAGGCTGAGAACAACGCCCCCCACCGGGCCGGCTTCGCCTGCTTCGTGGGCCGCCCCAACGCGGGCAAGTCCACCCTTACGAACGCTCTGGTCGGCCAGAAGGTGGCGATCACCTCCAACCGGCCCCAGACGACCCGCCACACGGTGCGCGGCATCGTGCACCGCGAGGACGCACAGCTGATCCTGGTCGACACCCCCGGCCTCCACAAGCCGCGCACGCTGCTCGGCGAGCGGCTGAACGACGTCGTGCGGACCACCTGGGCCGAGGTCGACGTCATCGGTTTCTGCCTGCCCGCCGACCAGAAGCTCGGCCCCGGCGACAAGTTCATCGTCAAGGAACTCGCGGGCATCAAGAAGACCCCGAAGATCGCGGTCATCACCAAGACCGACCTGGTCGACTCCAAGCAGCTCGCCGAACAGCTGATCGCCGTCTCCCGTCTCGGCGAGGAGCTCGGCTTCGAATGGGCAGAGATCATTCCGGTCTCCGCGGTGAAGGACAGCCAGGTCGACCTTCTCGCCGACCTGATCGCGCCGCTGCTCCCCGAGGGCCCGCCGCTCTACCCGGAGGGCGACCTCACCGACGAGCCCGAGATGGTGATGGTCGCGGAGCTGATCCGGGAGGCCGCGCTCGAAGGCGTACGCGACGAGCTGCCGCACTCCATCGCGGTCGTCGTCGAGGAGATGCTGCCGCGCGAGGACCGGCCCGCGGACAAGCCGCTGCTCGACATCCACGCGAACGTGTACATCGAGCGGCCCAGCCAGAAGGGCATCATCATCGGCCCGAAGGGCAAGCGGCTGAAAGAGGTCGGCACGAAGTCGCGCAAGCACATCGAGGCGCTGCTCGGCACGCCGGTCTTCCTGGACCTGCACGTGAAGGTCGCCAAGGACTGGCAGCGCGATCCGAAGCAGCTGCGCAAGCTGGGGTTCTGAGCGCCGGCGGAGTCCGTAGGCGGGTCAGTTGGACGTCGATCTCACGCGCCCTCCTTGAGGACGCGTGAGATCAGTGCGCGCTGGGCGTCGGTCAGGTGCGGATCCGCGCAGTGCGCAGTGCGGTCGTCGACCGTGATCCGGTACCGGAAGCCGTCCGGCACCCCGGGCGGTGGGGTGTCTCGGCCCGCCGCGAGTGCGGATTCGGCCAGGGCTTCCCACTCCGCGGCGTCGGTGCGATCCGAGGTGTCGATCTCGCGGTGGCGGGCGATGCCGGTGAAGCCGCCGGTGCGGGTGACCTGGATCCGCATGGTTCGACTCCTCTCGGGTTGTTTCCGGGGTCTGCCCCGGACCCCGCTCCTCAATCGCCGGAGGGGCTTGTTTTTCGCCGAGCTCCGGCGATCGAGGAGAGGAACCGTGACCGGGCCTACGCGGACGGCACGCCCACCTCCGACCATGCCTTCCGTACCGCTTCCAACTCGTCGCCCTCGCCGAAGCGGTCCCTCGCCGCCTCGACCGTCAGGCGTGCGAAGTCCGTGAACTCCGCGTCCGCGGCCAGGCGGCGGCCCGTGAGGACGTCGAACCAGAGCTGTCCCGCCCGCTCCCACGCGTTGCCGCCGAGTGCCGTGGCCAACAGACAGAAGGCGCGGTTCGGGATGCCGGAGTTGAGGTGTACACCGCCATTGTCCTCGGTGGTGTGGATGTAGTCCTCCATCGACGCGGGCTGCGGGTCCTTGCCGAGCACGTCGTCGTCGTACGCCGTACCGGGCGCCTTCATTGAGCGCAGTGCCTCGCCCTGCACCCGTGGGGCCAGCAGACCTGCGCCGATCAGCCAGTCCGCCTGGTCGGCGGTCTGGCCCAGTGAGTACTGCTTCACCAGGGAACCGAAGACGTCCGACATGGACTCGTTGAGTGCGCCGGACTGGCCGAAATAGCTCAGGTTGGCCGTGTGCTGGGTCAGCCCGTGCGTCAGCTCGTGGGCGATCACATCGATGGCGACGGTGAAGTCGAGGAAGATCTCCCCGTCCCCGTCGCCGAAGACCATCTGCTCGCCGTCGAAGAAGGCGTTGTTGTACTTCTCGTCGTAGTGGACGGAGCCGATCAGCGGCAGCCCGTTGCCGTCGATCGAATGGCGGCCGTATGCCGTGAGCAGCAGTTCGAAGGTGGCGCCGAGTCCCGCGAACGCGCGGTTGACGCTCGCGTCCTTCGTCGGCTCCTCGCCCTCGCCCCGGACCTTGAAGCCCGGCAGCTGCGTGCCGTGGCGGCAGTCGTAGAGCGTGCGCTCAGGCTTGTCGGACAGTTGGCCCGTCGTCGCGGGGCCGGGTGCGGGGGTGACGAGGGTGGCCATCTGGCGGCGGGTGCGCCGGGCGGCGTCGCCCTCCAGGGTGCGGCGGGCCGGACCGGCCAGATCGGGGTCGTCGGCTTGTGACAGCTTGTCGAGTACGTGGGGCGGCACGATCGTGCAGAAGACGGGCTGGAACCCGTGCTGAGGTCGAGGCTGCATGGGTTCGACTGTGGCACCGCGTCATCGCGATGTCACTGTTTGCCATAAGGATTGAACAAATGGAGTGATCGATCACTGTTTACCCGTTACCGACGTCCGGTCCCGCATACTGATACACGACCGACGTCTCGGGCGCCTCTCGGTTAGTCTCGTCGCATCATGCGTTTCGGGCTGCTTCTTCTTAGCTGCCGCGGCGAGGGCCTGTAGTCGTAGGCCGACCCCCTCCCCGCGGAGTCTGGTGTTGCAGCGACACAGTCGGCCGTCCCACCGCTGGACCCCGAGGAGCCGTACGTCATGACCGTCGCGAATCCCGCTCAGACCCCCGCCGAGAACGCCGTCGGCCGGCCCACGCCGATCACCAACGCCACTCAGCTGCAGAAGCCGTCCGGGATGCCGTTCCACAAGTACGGCCGCTACGAGGCGGTCGAGATCCCCGACCGCACCTGGCCGGACAACCGGATCACCGTGGCGCCCCGCTGGCTGTCCACCGACCTGCGTGACGGCAACCAGGCACTGATCGACCCGATGTCGCCGGCCCGCAAGCGCGAGATGTTCGACCTGCTCGTACGCATGGGGTACAAGGAGATCGAGGTCGGCTTCCCGTCCTCCGGCGAGACCGACTTCGCGTTCGTGCGCTCCATCATCGAAGAGGGTGCGATCCCCGAGGACGTGACGATCTCCGTCCTGACCCAGGCCCGCGAGGAACTGATCGAGCGAACTGTTGAATCACTGGTCGGCGCCCACCGCGCCACGGTGCACCTGTACAACGCCACCGCTCCCACCTTCCGCCGCGTGGTCTTCCGCGGTTCGAAGGAGCAGGTCAAGCAGATCGCGGTGGACGGCACCCGACTGGTCATGGAGTACGCGGAGAAGATCCTCGGCGACGAGACGATCTTCGGCTACCAGTACAGCCCGGAGATCTTCACCGACACCGAGCTGGACTTCGCCCTGGAGGTCTGCGAGGCCGTCTGTGACGTCTGGCAGCCCGAGGAGGGCCGCGAGATCATCCTCAACCTGCCTGCCACCGTGGAGCGTTCGACGCCGTCCACGCACGCGGACCGGTTCGAGTGGATGTCGCGCAACCTGTCGCGCCGCGAGCACATCTGCCTGTCGGTCCACCCCCACAACGACCGCGGCACCGCCGTCGCCGCCGCCGAGCTGGCGATCATGGCCGGTGCGGACCGGATCGAAGGCTGCCTGTTCGGCCAGGGTGAGCGCACCGGCAACGTCGACCTGGTGACGCTGGGCATGAACCTGTTCTCGCAGGGGGTCGACCCGCAGATCGACTTCTCGCAGATCGACGAGGTCCGCCGCACCAGCGAGTACTGCAACCAGATGGAGGTCCACCCGCGCCACCCCTACGCGGGCGACCTGGTCTACACCGCCTTCTCCGGCTCCCACCAGGACGCCATCAAGAAGGGCTTCGACGCCATGGAGGCCGACGCGGCCGCCCAGGGCAAGACCGTCGACGACATCGAGTGGGCGGTGCCGTACCTGCCGATCGACCCGAAGGACGTCGGCCGCTCGTACGAGGCGGTCATCCGGGTCAACTCGCAGTCGGGCAAGGGCGGAATCGCCTACGTTCTGAAGAACGACCACAAGCTGGACCTGCCGCGCCGGATGCAGATCGAGTTCTCCCGGATCATTCAGGCCAAGACCGACGCCGAGGGCGGCGAGGTCACGCCGGCGCAGATCTGGTCCACGTTCCAGGACGAGTACCTGCCCAACCCGGAGAACGCCTGGGGGCGCGTACAGATCCGCTCCGGTCAGACCACGACCGGTTCCGACGGCCAGGACACGATCACGGTCGACGCGACCGTGGACGGCGCGGACACCGTGCTGACCGGTACCGGCAACGGTCCGATCTCCGCGTTCTTCGAAGCGCTGCAGGCCATCGGTATCGACGCCCGTCTGCTGGACTACACCGAGCACACCATGAGCGAGGGCGCGAGCGCCCAGGCCGCCTCGTACATCGAGTGTGCGATCGACGGAAAGGTCCTGTGGGGCATCGGCATCGACGCCAACACCACACGGGCCTCGCTGAAGGCGGTCGTCTCCGCGGTCAACCGCGCGACCCGCTGACCCCGTGCCCGAAAGGGCGTAGAACCGCACGGCCGACGGACCCCGCCCACCCGCTCCAGGGGGCGGGGTTCGGCCATCTCCCGACGGTTGTGACGAGCGAGGTGCTGACGTCACATCGCGACTGTGGTTAACATCACGTCGACACGGCAACGTTGCCGGAGGGGGCACCTCCCGTGCCCTTGGGGCTACGGGGGAGTTACGGAGGTGTGCGACGTGCGATCAGCCCTGGGACAACGCGCCATAAAGCTGCGCATCTGCGGCATCCGCACCGTCTGGGACGCCGTCGGTGACGGCGAGTTCTTCTGCCCCGGCTGCGGCGGCGACCGCAACTACCGCCGTCTCACCGGCCGTCGACGCTTCGCCGTGCTCGGCGTGCCATTGCTGCGCCGCGGCACGGTGGGCCCCGTCGTCGAATGCGCCGCCTGCCGTACCCACTTCGGCACCGACGCGCTCGACCACCCCACCACCACCCGGTTTTCCGCGATGCTCCGGGACGCCGTCCACATCGTCGCGCTCGGCGTCCTCGCCGCCGGTGGCACCGCCTCCCGCACCGCGTTGGAGACGGCGGCGGCCACCGTGCGCGGCGCCGGGCTCGACGACTGCACCGAGGACCAGCTCTCCACCGTGGTCGAGGTCCTCGCCGCCGACATCGGACACGGCTCCGCGTTCGACGCCGCCGCCGAGGCGTGCGGCGCCGCCCTCGCCATCGAGCTCCACGAGGCGCTGGAACCCCTCGCCCCGCACCTGGCGCCCGGCGGGCGCGAGTCGATCCTCCTGCAGGGCGCCAGGATCGCGCTCGCCGACGGCCCGTACGGCCCGGCGGAGCGCGAGGTGCTGACCACGGTCGGCGCCGCGCTGCAACTCTGCCCGCAGGACACGGCCCGGCTGCTCGCCGCGGCGGCGCGCACCCCCTCGTGACATACACCGCTGCGCACCGCGTCCGTACTCCCGCGGGAGTACGGACGCTCCTTCGCCCACCCCTGCAGTAGCCGCGAAGTCGGCCGCCGGCGCGACGAATCGGCCCCCGGCGCTCGCGGTACCGGCCGGCGGCGCGGCCGACGGAGGCTGAGACCGACCGGCACATGGGGGGTGGGAGAAGGAGCGGGGCTGGGTGCGTGCAGCTGCAAGGCGGAGGAGGGAGGCAACGCGGAGCGTTGTTGACTGACGACAACGCC